>DAOUWT010000199.1 GCA_030666985.1 Chloroflexota bacterium | reverse complement strand
CCGGGTTCCCAAACCCCGGGGGGGCCGTCCCCCCCCCCGAAACCCCCCCCCCCCCCCTCCCCCCCCCCCCCCCCAGGAAAAGAGCACCCCCCCCACCCACCCCACCCCGGGGGTTTTGGCAACCCCCCTGGAGCATGGTGAAGGCCAGCCCTCCCGCCCCGGGCCCGCCACCGCGTCCCTCTCCCCATCCCCCACTTGAGCACTCGCCACTCGCACACTCGCCACTCGCACACTCTCCCCCATGCCCTCCCTAACCTGGCCCACCAAACACCAACCCAAGCCAATCTCCGCCTACCTGAAAACTGAGGCAATTCTATATCCCCACGGAGAAAGAGACCTACCCAATGAGACTGAGAATCACCTCATTTTGGGGGATAATTTGCGCGTAATGGCGGCATTGCTCCCCGAATACGAGGGGAAAATCGACCTCATTTACGCCGACCCGCCTTTTTTTTCCAACCAGCGGTATCAGGCACGGGTGGGCCGGGGAGAGGATTCTCGCCAGCCTGAGGAGTGGGAACTAGCCAAGGGCTACCAAGACAAATGGAAGAATTTGGACGATTATTTGGACATGCTCTACCCCCGTCTAAGGCTCATGCACCGCTTGCTCTCCCCCACCGGGACGCTCTACCTGCACCTGGACTGGCACGCCAACTCTTACGCGCGGGTGCTGCTAGATGAAATTTTTGGCTACGAACGGCTTACCAACGAAATAGTCTGGACCTACCACGGCCCCTCCCCTATTCGGAGCGCGTTCAACCGCAAGCACGACACAATTTTGTTCTACACCAAAAACAATAATTACACCTTCAATGTAGACGATGTGCGCGTCCCCTATGCTGACAGCACGGTAGAAACTTTCAAGTCATCCAAAAAGGCCGGTTTCGGCAAGCAGCCCAATCTCAAACGGGGCAAAGTGCCGGAGGATTGGTGGTACTTCCCGGTGGTGGCCCGCCTGCACTCGGAGCGCACGGGATACCCCACCCAAAAGCCAGAGCGCTTGCTTGAGCGCATCATCAGGGCATCTTCGAATGCGGGCGATATTGTGGCGGATTTCTTCGCCGGTTCGGGGACTACCGCGGCGGTCGCGTCCCGCCTGGAGCGGCGTTTCATTGTCAGCGATGCCCAGTGGCGGGCTATTCACACTATCCGCTCCCGCTTTGTCCAAGATGCGGCTTTGGGGGAGGGCCGGGAGGGGGTGCGGATAGCCCTCCAGCGGGAGGGAGAGGTTCCGCAACAAGTGTACGCGAAGCAAAGGGGCGCGGTGAAGCTGCGGGGGAATGCCCTAACCCTCAACCCTAACCTGGCCCCCAGCCTCGACTACTGGGAAGCCGATCCCGACTGGGGGGGTGGGCTGTTCCGCAGCGTGGCACAATCTGCCCGTCCCCGGCGCAAGGGCGAGATTGCCACAGAATTAGAATTGCCTTTTGTGGGGAATCAAATTTGCATCCGCCTGGTGAAGGTCAACGGAGACAAGTTGCAGCAAATAGTGAAACGTGGTGCGTGATGCGTGGTGCGTGTTGCGTGGTGCGTGATGCGTTTCACGAAATCTAAATCCCCCAATATCCAATATCTAATACCCAATACCAGGAATCAAGGAACGCGGTTCCTCAGAGGAACCGCGTTCCTTGATTCCCCTACACCTCAACCTTATACCCTTTCCCCCGCACCGTGATAATAAACTGAGGATTCGAGGGATCTTTTTCAATCGCTTTCCGCAGCCAATTGATATGGACATCCAGAGAGCGCGTGTCCTCGGTGTATTTGGTCCTCCACACCGCGCTATACAGCGGTTTCCGTTCGTGCAGCTTCCCAGGATTTTCCAAAAGAATTTTCAAAAGTTCCACCATCCTGGGGGTGATGTGCTCCTCTTGTCCCCTGCATTTAACTACTTGGCGGTCAACATCCAGACAGATAGGCCCAACTTCGATAACCTTACCTCCATCGCCGGGTGAAAGAGGGATGATCCTGTTCTCCAGCTTTCGAATGGTGAAGGGCAACACTAACCTGACATCAGCGGCAACTTCGTTGGTGGGGGTCTTTCTGGGGGAATTGATCAAGATAATTGGCAAATCATCCTGTTGAGAACGAATAGAGGAGCAAATCCGCGTTCCAACAGTGCGCATAGAAGCTGCATCAATTATGACTATATCTGGTTTGAGGTCATCAAGTTTTTCACAAGCTTCCTTGCCAGTGGAAACAACATTGACCGGATACCCCTTTCCTTCTAAGGAAGAGACAAAAGCCGGTGAATCGGCACTTCTTCTCCCTATCCAGAGAATATTAGCTTTGGGGTTTCCTCTTTTTACCATTTTTCCTCGTCTTTGCCACGTAGTTCTCCCCCTGAATACAGTTAGATAACATTCGTATTATACAGCAAACCTTAAGAAACCGCAAATACGAATTTTTTAAGGTGATGGCAGGAGATATTACAGTAGCAGACGGCGTGATCGTGTTGCAAGGGGTATATGTAGCTAACGGGATATTTTACAGTAACGTGCTCTGGTGTGTCCCAAGCTGCGCGACCGTAACGACTACCAGACTACCAGACTAAAGATGCCAAAGACAACCCCCACCCCCATCCCCACTACCACGTCAAAAATATAGTGAACGCCCAGCGCGATGCGAGCCAGTCCCACCAGCGGGGCCCACAAGACTAAAAGAATACCTAGCCAGACGGGTCCCAACCCCACCCCCAGGACGGCGAGCATACTAGCCCTGGCTGCATGCCCCGACGGGAAGGAATGCGGATCCGTTTTGCGGTACATATCCCCCCAGTTACTTGTTGGGCGGGGCCGCCGGATGCTGAATTTAAGAACCATCACTGCCAGGGCTGTCACGAAAATCCCAATCAGGTAAATATTAATGTGGGGACGCCAACTCAGGGGGCCAAGCAGCCATAAAATCCCCAGCCCTGCGCCCCAGAACCATGAATCCCCCGAATGAGCCAGGATACTGGCCGCGCGGTGTAAATACTTGCGTTTTTCCGGGATGGCAATTTGACGTGAGAGTTGGGCGTCTTTTAGGAGAAGGTCTTCGAGGTTCATGCTAAATCCCGGCGGAGAAGCTCTAGCTGGTAGGGTTTATCGACATCCATGCCAATTTCAGGATAAGGGCAAATTAAGACGCGGGCATTTATTCCTGTCCGTCGGGAGACCCGCGCGACACCTTTTTCCAGTCCCAGACGACGGGTCAGGAGCAAGAACAAGGTGTCATAGCCAACCAGGCCAGCTACTTTGAAAGGATTTTTTCGAGCATTAAAGAGACGCTCGAATATTTCTTTATCGGTGCTGAGCAGGGTTATTTTGGCAATTGATAAATCGCCCCCGCAGACTTCTAAGTTTTTGAGTTTGGTGAACGTCCGCCCTGAGTCGGGATAACGTTTTTCCATTGTCTGGCGAGGGATGGCATTGTAATAAGCATCGTGGTCGCTTTCTAGGGCCGCATTTACAACCCAATCTATGCTTTTAGGTGTGACTCCGGGGATGTCAGCAGAAGATACCACCGCGTATTCTGCAGCGGGATTGATTTTCAGCAATGCTTCTCCCCCTGTTTGGACAGTCTTGAGTATATTGTCTTGGGTGGGGAGAAAAGTGACAGGTTCGGGCAGGGTTAGTTTGTCTTGATGTTCTTTACATCCCACCACAACGATATTGTCGATAGATTGGGCTTGGCTGAGAGCGTCTAGCACCCATTGGAGCATGGGCTTCCCGGCTACTTCTAAGAGTGCCTTTGGCTTTCCCTGCGTGAACGGATAAAGAGGATCACCGGGGACTGGAGTCCCACCGGCTGCGATTATAGCGTCCATTTAATTCAACTCCCGGATTTGTGGTTCGAGGCCGAGTTGGGTGATGATTTCTTCCAATTCGGCTTTTGTAAGAGGGCGGCCCTTTCCAGCCACGGCCACCAGGGCGGCTTCGAGCATATTGGTGCCAAATGATCTCCCCTCCATGACCGGTGTGGTGGTAACAAGGAACTTAATTCCCCGTTCGGCGAGAAAACCAATGTCGTCTTCGGTGGTAGTGTTGGTGACTATTACCTTCCCTTCCATATCTTGGGGTATATGTTGTTTGATATAGAGCCAGTCCCCGGCGATGACGGTGTTACCCTGGTAGTGACGCTCGTACTTGGGGGTTATTTCTAATTGCTTTTCTCCCGTGGGGTAGAGCATGCTGATTGGCATTCGCCCCACAATGGGTAAAAGCAAGCGTCCAACGATCTCTACGGTTTTTTCGCCTCTTATGGGGATGGGTATTCCCAGGCCGAACATTAAGTCTCCAAAAGTGCAGTCGTAGCCATTTTGGAAGAAGGATCGAGTCATCCCGTAGCGCGTAATTCCCGCCACTAAAAAGGCGGACTTGGGCTGGATTTGAGCGCCAATCTCCTTTTCGACGTAGTCCATGACCTGAGCCTCGAGGGTGGCCTTCAGCCCCCCGCCATCCACGCAAGGGGTATGCTGCACGCCTTTTACCAGCTTGGTTGCTCCATAGAGGGGATAATCCTTCCAAGGGGTGTGTACGGCTAGATCAATGCCGCCCACGCCAAAGGCATCTATCTTGCCATCCAGGTCTTGGTACAATTCTCTGGCTTTCTTTT
This sequence comes from Chloroflexota bacterium, assembly GCA_030666985.1. Lineage (GTDB taxonomy): Bacteria > Chloroflexota > Anaerolineae > Anaerolineales > UBA11858 > B10-G9. Next base: position 651 of record DAOUWT010000199.1, on the reverse strand, counting down.
CATCGCCATCCGTTCCAATACGTTCTATTCTGACACGTTGGCCCAGTAATTCCACCTCAACAACTTTATCTCGAGTGGAAGAACCCAGGCTAATGCTAATAGCATGTTTCATGTGTTTCTCCTTTTTGCTTGTGACTGATGAAAACAGTATTTTCTCAGAAATAGGGGGCAAGACTTCCGAAGTCTAACGGCTTTTGAAGACTTCGGAAGTCTCTGCCCGAAATATTGAGAAGACACTGAAAACAGATGGTAAATAAAGGTTTGCACGTTCGCATGTCTGCATGTCTGCATGTTTGCAAGTGCGAGCATAGAAACGCTGCCTTACGCTTTTAAGCCGGAAATTCATTCTCACAAATTCTATTTGCGATGAATATATTATTAGGCACTGTGGCAAAAGTCGCACGTTAAGACCTGACAGGTTTCCAAGGATGCTCTGGATACAGGATTTCATCGCAACTTTCGGCAGTTTAGGTCAACAAGTGGGATTGCGGAAAACCTGTCAGGTCTCGGGCGGCAACTTACGTGCGACTTTTGCCGTAATGCATTATTAGTATACCTCATGGGAGCGGATGAGGTAAGTTTTTTCGGTGGTAACTTTAGAGCCAATGTCATTTAGTTGTAGTATGTCATTTCGAACGGAGTGAGAAATCT
>DAOUWT010000289.1 GCA_030666985.1 Chloroflexota bacterium | reverse complement strand
GCCCTCGTAGCTCAGTGGATAGAGCACTTGGTTGCGGACTAAGGGGTCGCGTGTTCGAGTCACGCCGAGGGTGCTGAAATGGAGCGGGGTATCCCCGCTCTTTTTTATATTAAAATCACCCCAACCCCCCTGCAAATGAATTGCAGGCTAGTAAGCCCAAGTCGGATCAATCCGACTCCTGCAACACTCCCCTTGCACAAAATCACCCAAGACCAATTGAACAATCTCCCAATATACTAACGCACCAATTTCCCAACGTACCAGTTTCCCAATGTACCAATTTCCCAACGTACCAATTTCCCAATTTCCCAATTTACCAACCCACCAACCCACTATGAACCCAAATAAACCCCAAATTCTACTCACCAACGACGACGGCATAAGATCGCCTGGACTGTGGGCCGCCGCCGAAACCCTGTCCGCTTTTGGCTTTGTCAATGTCGCCGCCCCAAGGGAACAAGCATCAGGAACCGGCAGGAGCTTGCCTCCCTCCTCTGATGGACGTCTTCACCCGGAGAAAGTAGAGGTCAACGGAAAAATCTGGACCGCTCACGCCATAGGCGGCACACCCGCTCAGGCCGTGCTGCACGGAATTTTGGAGCTTACCCCCCGCAAGCCGGATATCGTCGTTTCCGGCATCAATTACGGCCTCAACGTCGGGTTTGGCATCACCATCTCCGGGACGGTGGGAGCAGCCCTAGAAGCCGCCGCCGCAGGCATCCCCGCCCTGGCCATCTCCCTGGATACAGATTCAAAATATCACCTCTCGCACTCCAACGAGGTGGATTTCAGCACAGCCGCCTATTTTACAGCCTACTTCGCACAATTGCTTCTGGAACACGCCCTGCCAGACGACGTTCAGGTACTAAAAGTAGAAATCCCCGCTGAGGCCACGCCCAACACCCCCTGGCAGATGACGCGCCTCTCGCCGGTAAGATATTACATCCCCGTCCCCCCGGAGCGCAAGTCACACGGCGGCGAAGGCAAAATTGGCTATCGCGTCGCAGACAATTGGGATACAGCCCCGCCGGACTCGGACGTCCATGCCGTGCATATCCAGAAGAGGATTTCCGTAACCCCCCTGAGTTTAGACCTCACCTCCCGGGTAGATTTGGAAAGCCTGGAACGCGGCCTCAAGGGTAATCCATCCCGTTTACAGACTGGGGGATTGACCTAACCCTGCGCGTGTAATCATTCAAACCTCGTGGATTTTTTGGGGGAGGTACCCACGCGGGGGCGTGAGAGCAACCCCCAAGCGCTTGGCCACGCCTAGGGGGTGGGGATGGCCTTGTGGGTCAGGTTAATCTCCTGATTGGTCGTCAGCCCGGCGCGGGTGAAGTTGCTGGAGCCAACGATCCCGGCCACGGGGGTGAACCTATCCCCCACGGTGCGATCCGCAAAGCTGAGATAGGCCTTGGCGTGGAGAAATCCGCCCCGGTAGAGGCGCACCAAAACACTCTCCCGCAGGAGGTCAAATCCCCCAATGTTGAAGTAGGCCGTGGCCACATCCAGGACGTGGACGTTGCCGTGGCTCAGGAGGCGGTTGAGCACGTCTGCCAAAGTGTGTTCGCGGTTGTCGATGACGTAGGGGAGATTCATAGTAAATTATAAGTTTAGGCCTGATTTATTAAAATAGGTGATAACCAAGTAATGTCATCAAAGTCTCGTGCTGCCATTTCGCATCTTGCGCCAGGCCCGTCCTGTCCCAGGCAAAGAAACGTGAAAGGTGTAAGTTTTAGGCATAAGGATCTGTCCTATTTAGTGGTTCAATCAATTGTCGGCGGCCATGTAACTGTCTAATTTGAGCAACAAGCCCACAGCGCCGAGATCTGACCTCTCGGCATGGGCATTTCTAATTGTCGCTGATGTCCATTTCTAATTGTCGCTTGACACAATAGTCAAAAACAACCCTTAAATGGTTAAGGCCGCCTAGGTACGGCTACAGATTACACTTTGCCCAAGCCAGGGACGGCCACCAGCATACACTTTATTTTGACCCCTTTAACGGTCTTAGGTAACACTTTATATTTTTTTGGAGAAAACAGAAAATGGCAACCCCGCGACAATATTTAATCACCGACCCTTATATGCTTGACCATGATATATCTTGGTACAAAATCCCAGAGAATGCTCCTCACTCTTACAAGCATAGACTTAGTAAACGCTCTGATGCTTGGTATAAACAAGCCTTAATTTTCAATTTGATTGCTCAAGGCTTTACCCTCGAAGCAGAAATAAAATTATTAGCATCTAAAAAAGCCGATTCTTCTGCCACATCCATATACAGAGCCATAAAAAAACTAGTTGAAAATGGACTGCTCTATAGAACTATGTTAACAATGTCCCTTGGCAATGAAGTTATTGATATGAGTAGCGGCGAGACAAAGCATGGTAGAACCACTCTAGCTTTGCTACGTCTGAACAGACGTGGGCGCGGTTTATGCCGCACCATGGCTACCCGCATGAGCGTAGATAAACGCTGGCGTCCCCGCGAAACGGAGTGGGAGCGCATGAGACGTATCCATGAGCAGGGTAAACGCGAGCCTGAACACACGCTGGGGAATCTCGTTTTTGCCTACCAAGCCCGCCAACGGGGATGGAGCGCGGGCGTGATGCCGGACTTCCAGGAGGGGCATTTTGTACCTGACGCTGTAGTTGAAAAAGATGGCGATAAGTTTTTCGTCGAGGTAGAACTCCATTATGGCAAAGAAGCCAAGTGGCGGAATGTGCACAACGCCCTGGGCTACATCGCCTTTTGCGGGCGGTCATCGCAGCATGAAGAAACTCTCTTGAAAGAGTGTCGGGAAGTGGGTGGGCCGGTCTATGCTACTAATCTCACTGACCTGATCACCGGAAAGGAAGATTTATGGACATGATCCTGTGAACGATCAGTTTGTGACAAATAATCCGCTTCGTTGATGAGCAGTTAGAAAAGCAAAAGCCCTGAGACAGTCTCAGGGCTTTTTTCTGTGTTTGGGTTGTATTCCACGTATTGATGGTTTCTACGTCCCCTGCGCCCACTGGCGGCCTCTGGCGGGGTCTTGCAGGAGAAGTCACTGGCGGCGATATGCTCTTGTGACAAGATTTCGGTAGCCTGGCGGGTGTGTTGTCACATCACTAGGCAAGCGTTTTATCAAGCCCTGCACAATCTACAACCAGCGTGGACAAATTGGGCGCATTGAACGAGATGCCCGTCGCAGGTTTGCGATTGCGCTTGATGTTGGGTTCTTCGTGATAATGGTGCGGAAAGGTGGCGGTTAGAGATAGATTTTTCGGGTGTGGCTGGGGATCGTACCAGCGAATTTTTGTTTCTCCCTGGTAGACGGTGTAGCTATAGTCCAGAATGCGATTAGCTCGGAAGTCAACAAATTCTCTTATTTTTAGCAATAGTCCATTTCTGAAATATATTTCCCCTTCCACTCTGGCCGTAAGCGCACTGGTACTGTATAGCCGCAGAGTTGATGCTTGTATTTGTTCAGAATATGTCTCTGGCAGGCTGTAGATGAGAAGTTCGTAATTTGCTCGGTTGGGGATAGGCATGTGTTTTATGCACCAACGGGAAGTGGGTATGCCGGTTCGCGTGGATCAATGATGATGAATTCTGTTTCCTGTCTCTTTTTTAGGTTGTGAACGCGCTCTGATGATAGTTTTT
>DAOUWT010000095.1 GCA_030666985.1 Chloroflexota bacterium | reverse complement strand
CTAGTCCCTAGTCCCTAGTCTCTAGTCCCTAGTCCCTAGTCTCTAGTCCCTAGTCTCTAGTCCCTAATCCCTAATCTCTCACAAACGCCCGCAGGCCTGAATTCCAGATAAAATCGCCAGGGCGGTACCCAGCGCGAGCCAATCTGCTGCCCCCATTAGGTGCGGGTTCAGCGTCAGGAGTTCCCCCCGATATCCCCGCGACTGCATAGCCTGGTAAATGCGTTCGCTGCGCTCCAGGCTGCGGAGGAATAATTGTCCCACCAAATTTCCGCTTGTTTTGGCGTTCCAGGCGAGGTTTACCCCGCTTCTGCGATGGGGCCGGCTTGCGCTGCGAGATGCGCGGGCGCGGAGCAGGCGTTTGGCCTCGTCGATGAGCACGAAGAGGTAGCGGTACATGAAGGAAATAATGGAAACCAGAATGGGGGGAATTTTGAGATGGCGCAAGGCGTGAATCAGGTCTGGGAAGGGAGTGGTAGAGGAGAGGAGGATGGCCGCCTGGACGGAGAGCCAACTCCGCAGCATGATGCTCTCGAAGCGCGTCAGCCCCGCAGCGGTAATCGTGACCGGGGGATAGGTGAGCGTAACCAGGGGCGGGCCGGGGGTGGAGAAGACAGTGGTGAGGGCCGCAAAAGTGAAAGGGAGGACGATGAGCGAACGTGAGAGCAAAAATTTTAGGGGGATGGTGGCAAGATAGGTAACGGCGAGGAGCATCCCCCACGTGATTCCAAAAGCAAGCCAAGCCCCATCTGGCAGCAAGGCGTTGGAGAGAATCACCAACACGGTGACGATGACTTTGACGCGGGGGTCAAGGCTGTGGATGGGGCTTTTTCTGACCTGGTAAAGATTAAGAAAGGTGCTTTTCACGCTTGTTCAGGGAAAGTGCTTTTCACGCCTGTTCAGGGGTGGATGAGGGGGCAAGAAGTTTTGCAATGCCTGCCACTATGCCTCCTACAATGAGCAGGCCAATCAATCCAGCTAAGATGGTGGAGAGGGAGGTTTCACCCAGGAATGGCAGGGTATAGTCGGGGAGGATTTGGTAAGGCGCATCGGCTCCTTGAGCAATGAAGCCCATGTTGATGGCGACACGCTCCAAGCCATCGGGCGAGGCGGATGCCAGCGGGGAGATGAGGACGACGGCTAACGAGATCAAGCCGCCAACCGCGATCCATCCCCTGCTGCGCTGCTTATCTTCGGAAGTGAGGAGGTCGGGGCGGGTTTGGAAGATGAAGGCCAGCGCTCCCACGGTGATGAGGGCTTCTCCCAGGCCAATCAGGGCATGAACGCCCAACATGGCAGGGAGAACAATTTTCAAGGAGGAAGTTCCGCTAAGCCAAAGTTGCAAGGAGGTGCATAAGGCCCCGGCGATGACGGAAATCCAGGCCGCGATGCCCGCTATGGCCAGCTTTAGACCTTTGGATTGATTTTCAACACTCCGATAAAGTCCGTAGCCTATTAGCGCGGTGAGGATGCCCATATTGAAGATGTTGGCTCCCATGACCATCAATCCGCCGTCCTGGAAGAAAAGGGCCTGGGCGCCGACCACGGTGGTCATCACCAAAATACCGGCCCAAGGGCCAAGGACAATGGCGGCTAACGCGCCTCCTAGGAGGTGGCCGGAAGTGCCGCCGGCAACGGGGAAGTTGATCATCTGGGCGGCGAAGATGAAGGCTGCCAAGAGACCCATGACGGGGATCTGGCGCTCTCCGAGTTCTCCGCGCGTCCGGCGCACGGCTATTCCCACCAACAAGATGGCAATAGCCCAAAAGATCAGGGAGATGGGTAAGGAAAGGAATCCATCGGGGATATGTAAAGCTTCGGGGTTGAGGGATAAGCTAAAATTCATGATTTATTTCTCCTGGCTCTGACATTGAGCACAAAGTCCAAAAATAGTAGTATGACTGAAATCCGGTTTGAAATGATACTGCGCCCGAATCTGTTCCTGAAGAAGGTCAGCCGGGTGTGGTCTGAGGGATAAGCTAAATTTTATGAGTTATTCCTCCTTTTTCTGACATAAAGCACAAAGTCCAAAAACAGTAGTGTGACTAAAATCCGCTTCAAAGTGGTGCTGCTCCCAAATCTGCTCTCGGAGAGAACAGGCCATGGTGTGGTCAGCGTCAAACACTTCCCCACATTGGCGGCAGACGAGGTGAAGGTGCGGCCCGTGTTGGTGAGGGGCATACACAGCCCGTCCTTGTCCCAAATCGGAGCGGATGATCAGGCCCTCTTCCACCAACATTTCTAAGGTGCGGTACACGGTGGCAATATTGATTGCCTCGGAGCTAGTACGGATCAATTCCAGGAGATCTTCTGCGGTGAGGTGGGAGGTGGAGTGAGCTATGGCTTTGATGATGATCTCTCGCTGGGGAGTGATGCGGTAGCCGCGTTGGCGCAGTTTTTCAATATGAGTGTGACAATGGGGCATGGTTTCTCCTTATTGCGGATTTTCGCAATAGCGAGTATTATAATTTGGGGGGGTATTTTGTCAAGTGGGTGTGAGAGTTTAGCGTTTAGCGCACACGGTTGTCAAACACAATTTGATGGAAACCGATTTATCAGGTATCATTATCTGAAATCAGCTTATGGATGAGAAAGATGCCCAGAAAAAATATATCTATTGAAAGGACTTTATCCATCATTTCATTCTTGACAGTCCACTACTACTACCCAACCAGGAGGTAGGCTGAATGCGGAGGTGATAGTCACTTTTGGAAATGACTGTCACCTCTGCTGAAACCAGATATGATTTTGAGTAATTACGGTAAACGATTATAGGAGAAAAATATGGCAAAAATAACCCTTGAGGAAATCCGTCGTCTAAAACAAATCAATGAAGTCTGGGAGGGAACCACGCGCCAAGGGCGTTTATGGATTACCCCAAAGGACGAACCTCCGTACCGCCCTTATTACATAAAATTCATCAGTGACCGAGACAAAGTACTTTGTACAGGCTTGGAAGAAGCCCCGCCTACGCCTGACCAGGTTTGGGAAAAGTTACTCAAAACCATGCATAGACCAATGCTTGGGGCCGGGCGTAAACGCCGCCCTAAGATGGTGGTCATGGATGATGAGCAGCTTGTCCAAGCTCTTGCTCCACGCTTGGCAGAGCTTGATATTCAATGCCAATACCGGCGCCAGTTATCTTATTTGGGACCCGCTCTTGAATCTCTTGAACGATGCATGAACCGTGGTTTTCCTGAGATACCTAGCTTGCTATCGGTGCCCAATGTGACCGTCCCCCTGCTGGAGCGTATATTCACGGCGGCGGCCAAATTCTACCGCCTAGCGCCATGGGAGATGCTGCCCTACGAAATCCCCATAGAAATTCGCTACCCCCTAGACGCTGATCCACGCTATGCCGTTGTGATTGGAATGAATAAAGAAAGTTATGGCCTTTCGGTGAATGATAATTGGGAAGACCTGAAAATGATGCTAAGCGGGAGTTCCCCCGACAAGTTCTCTGAGCAGATGAGTTGGCTTGCGTTCACGTATGAAATTCCTCTCGCGCTCGCTTACGATGATCTGGATGCTGTTAGCCGCTATAATTGGCCCATTCCCAACCAACACGCTTATCCAAGTATCGTTCGGGCTAGCATAACAATGGAGGTCACCCCGCCCACCCGCCAAGATATTTTTTGGCTGGAAGGTGTTTTACCCGCTTTGAACATGTTCTTTGAAGAGCGTCTCGGCTTTGACGAATCTGGTGTGTACCCTGGCGAATACAAACTTTCGGTGCCAACCATCAGCGGCCCGGCTGAGGTATTTATTCAACTTCCCGCTGGTGGTGAATAGTGGGGAACATTCGCCCGGCGTTGAGGCTGCGGAGGGGGGAGGCGTCTCCCGGCTGGGGACGCCATCCCCCAGTGTGGGCGACCAGCCCCCGGGGGAGGCCCCTCCCCCGGCGATGGCCCGAATCTCCCCTGCCTGGGCGGGATGCTGCCGCTGGGGTTGGTGGGGATAGCTATGAATGAATTCATAGCCTAATGAACCAAACCCATTGAAATGGGTTAGAAAACCCCCAACGCGATTTATCGCGTTTTGTTCCTTAGACGTCGAATTCATTCGGTGGCTCCCTGCCTGGAAGGATTACTGCCCTTGGCAGCGATTGGATTGGCTTGGGTGCGGCGTCGCAAAAACTAGCAGACAGGTGCATTGTACTTCACAATTTTAGAAGTGCGTTGCACCTGTGGGGTTGCGATTTTTTCCCGCAAAGCGATGGTCAGATTGGTTTTAGCACAACGCCACATGAGGTAAGATTATGTCCAACATATCGTATTATCTCAAAAATAAAAGACTAGACTTCGGAAGTCTTTGTCCCAAAATAACATGCGTGATCATGTTGGCGGCTCTGGTATCGGCTTGCAGCACTCCTCAACCGCAAGACACTATCTCTGGATTGGTTCTGGACGATGATGTCCCCGTCCCCGGCGCGGTGGTGCGGGTGCAAACTACCGAGCACTTCACCCTCACCGATGCGGAGGGGCGTTTCACCCTGGGGGACTTGACTCCCGGCCAGTCGGTGGCTATCACGGCCTATGCCGAGGGATATTTCATCACCGGCGGGGAGGAGATCATGCCGGGGGTAGATGATCTCGAACTCCACCTCCACGCCCACGCCAGCGAGGATAACCCCGACTACGCCTGGCTGCCCTCGCAGCATCACGCCGGGGAGGGGGAGCATCAGGGCTGCGCGGAGTGTCACAGCAACGAAGGCACAGACCTGAATTTCATGCTTCCCGTGGACGAATGGCTGCTAGACGCTCACTCCCAAGCGGCCACAAATCCCCGCTAGACGCTCACTCCCAAGCGGCCACAAATCCCCGCTTTATGACCATGTACAACGGCACAGATGTGGACGTGACCGGCCCGGGGGGGGATTCTCTGCCCCTGGGGGAGGGGCCAACCGTCCCGGCCTGGGGCGGGGTAGGCGATCCCGAAGCGGGATACTACGCCGGAAGGCCTGGCACGGCCTACGCCAAAATCCTAGAAGAAATGTGGACAGAAGTCTCCCCCACGGGCGCGTACTGGAACCCAACCCGAATTTTGAGCGATAACCGTATTCCCGCCCTGGGGAGTGATACTACTGTTTATGTTTTTGAGGCTTCCCAGGCCAAGACCTCCGAGGTTTCAGAAACCTCGGAGGTCTTGGCCACGATCCGCGTCCGGCTGCTCTTCCGCCGCGCTTTCATTGAGTTGATGGACTTGAAAGGCTGGGATGTGGCGGATATTCTCATGGAAGAGCGCGAGGTGGTTTTGGGGGCTGGGGAGTGACAGGGCAATCGCATTTGGAAAAATCATCAATGCATTCCCAGTGGATAGTGAGGGTGTCCCCACCGAACGGGCACGCTGCCAACACAGATAGTGAAGGACTCCTGACCGAATGCGGAGGTAAACATGTTTTTTCAAAATCTCAAAAAGCGTTGGCCTGGCTATTTATCCACTGCTTTTCTGGCGCTCATAACCGGGATGTGGGCCTTTTGGGGAAGTGCGGAAATGTATTACGAAGGCTGGGGAACCTCATTTTCTGGCACCGTCCGCTATTTAATTCCCGTTCTAGTCTGTATGATTTTGGCCAGTCTAGCGCTGACCTGGCCGAAAGTAGGCGGGTGGGTGATTATTGTGCTGGGGACGGGATTCACCGCTTGGTGGTGGGGGCTGGCTTACTCCCGGGGCTGGCTTAATTGGCGTTGGGCCTTGAGTACTTTCCCGGTCAGCGGGATATTGATTGTCATCGGGGCTTTGTTCATCTTGGTAGCCAAGCGACGCCGCAGCATTTCTCATAAGCCAGCCCAGCCTTGGTGGCGTAAAAATCTCTCCTATTTGCTGGTACTTGGTATTCCCTTGTTAGTTTTCCTGGGCGTGTCAATTTACTATTTCCCCATTCTCATAACCCGGGTAGACGACGGTGAACGTGGAGCACGCCTTATTGAGGGCCATGGCGTCAAACTCATTTGGGCTCCTCAAGGCCCAGGTTGGAATTGGAAACAACCTTGGGGAGGGTATCCTTCTTGGAACAGTTTAGCTTTTTATGGAGTTCCTCCGCTGGGATTGAAAGAAAAGGTTGATTTCGAGGATAAAGACGCTACTTTAGCAGATATGCAAGAAACGGGACTATGTCGATACCTCAATGTTGAGGGGACAGCCCTTATGGATGCTCCGCAAAAGATCTGGCGTATGCCAACCGTGAATGAGCTCGTCAGTTCTCTAACCCTGCACGGGGAAAACGCGGGCTGCGTCTGGGATCGGGAAGAAGATGAAATCAGTTGCCAAATTACTCCCGATAAAGAAACACCTCTCTGGGCACCCGATGAGGAGCCTATTTATTATTGGGCCGCTGATGAAGATAATACAGAAGAGGCTTATTATGTTGGATATAACGGCAACTCTGTCAGTTCCCAGGGTAAATGGTGGGGGAATCCCAGGCATGGCTATCGCTGTGTAAAAGAAGAGTGATGGCGGCGAAGATGAGGTGATGCATTAGTATATATCGAGTACAATAAATACAGACATTTAGCCAAATAAACGGAGGCTTTGTATGGGTAAGAAAAAAGTGCTTTTGAAGAGTAAAGACAAGCGAAGTTTGGCAGATACAGCCAGTTTTTTGCATGAGTTGGCCGACAAGATAGAAGCGAATGATCTAATCCTTCTGAAAGGCGAAAAAGAAGTCGAAGTTCATCTTCCTAACCACGTGGTTGTGGAGCTAGAGTTAGAAGAGAAAACAAAAAAGAAGAAAGGCACAAAGCGCCAATTAGAGATTGAGATTGAGTGGTATTTGGATGACAAATACCACTCGCCACTCAAATTGGGCTAGAACTTCGGAATATTGCCGTTCTCAGAGTGCAACAGCGAAGAGACATTTGAGATAAGCCCCCTCTTTGAAGGTGACGGGATGATCCAGGGCGTGGCCTGATTTTCCTATTTCCCGTAGGGGGCGACCTGCCCGTGTGGCGGCTTGGTTGACCGTAGTGAAGAACGTTTCCGCGTCCACCCGGCTTGAGCAAGAGGCTTGCACCAGCGTCCCGCCCGGGCGCAGCACATCCAGGGCCAGGTGTGTCAGGCGGGCATAAGCCGAAAGGGCACGCTTTACCTGGGTTTTAGTTTTCGCAAACGAAGGGGGATCAACGATAACCATGTCGAAGCGGCGTTTGCTCTCCCCAATTTCCGCCAACACCTCAAAAGCGTCTCCGGCAACGCTCTCGTGGAGGGCGGCTGCCACGGCTGGAATGTGCCGGTTGAGAGCCAGGTTGCGGATGGCAGCGTCCAGGGCCGGTTGGCTGGCGTCAAGGTCAACTATCTGCCGCGCCCCGCCCCGGGCCGCGTAGACTGAAAATCCCCCCGTGTAAGAGAAGGCGTTTAGGACGGTTTTCCCGTGGGATAGTTTCTCTACTCTGGCGCGGTTGTCGCGTTGGTCGAGAAAGAAGCCCGTCTTTTGGCCGTGAATGGGGTCAATCTCGAAGCGCAATCCGTTTTCTTGGAAGATGATGGACCCGCCGGTGTCGGGGCCGAGGAGGGTCATACCGTCCCGCAGGCCGTGCAAGGCTTGGGGATGTTCCAGCATGGCCCGACCGAGGCGGAGCACCAAACCCTCAACGGGGGCGGCGCTTTCGAGGGCGGAGGTGAGGGCCTTGAGGTGGGGTATCCAGGCGGGGGTGTAGAGTTTTAGGACTGCCACATCCCCGTAGCGGTCAATGACCAATCCCGGAAAGCTGTCGTTTGCGCCGTTGATGAGGCGGTATCCTGTGGTGGCTGTCCCTGGGGGTTGGTCGAGCAATGGGGCACGAAGCTGGCCTGCTGATGCTATTTTTGCCTTGAACCAATCCCGGTCAATGAGGGCCTGTTTTCTGTGCTGCAAGACGCGCACTCGGATAGTTGAGTATGGGTCATATAAGCCTATGGCTAAAAAGTTGCGTTTACTGTCAAAGATAACGGCTAAATCACCCGCCGCGCCGTCGTGGCTTAGTTTAGTAATTGATTGGTCGAATAGCCAGGGATGCCCCCGCCTTAGGGATCGTTCCGCCGCGGGCTTGACGTGGATGGCTATGCGGCGGTCGGATGGTGCTGGGGGGGCAAAATCTATGTTGAAGATTGGCATGGGGTTACACTCTATGTGCTTGATATGAACTTGTCCACTTCTTGAAGCACAAGTTGTATATCCTTGTATGGATCACCGATCAAAGGCGAAGAAACAATATCCCCCGCAAAATTATGGAAATGATGTGGGTAATTTTCTAAACTTTTGAATTCTTCTTTGTTATCCCATCGCAAAACTGGAGCATTGGTGAATAACTGATAAGCGTAATCAATATGACCGCGGTTGTAGTAGATTCTGGCTTGCAAATTGTAGTCCTGTAAAAATTCGTAATTATTCACCCCCTTCCCGCAAACATCCTCTGTTATGTCATTCTGAGGGCGGTTTTTGCCCGAAGAATCTCCGCGTTCGGAGTGGGAGACTCTTCGTTCACAAAATACGTTCTCTCAGAGTGACATATCTTGCGTTTT
>DAOUWT010000192.1 GCA_030666985.1 Chloroflexota bacterium | reverse complement strand
GCTCAGAGGGGAACGCCAGTTCCCCGGACTCCACCCGCAGGATCTGCCGATCCTGCTTGAGCATAGTATAAATCACTCATCTCCATCCTTGGGTGCAATACCATAATGTTTACGCTCGATTGCTTAATCAGACCACTCTGGCGCTCACGGCCGCCAAACCGGGTCAAAGTCGTATTTGGGATCAGTGGTCACACGCTGAAGTTCTCCCCCATCCACAGATAGTATATAAATGTCGTGGTTGGTGTCTGCTGTCGGCCAACTCTCGAAAACAAACCACTTCCCATCCGGAGAATAATTTCCTTCTTGCATGGGAGCATAGCCCTGGTAAATTCCCTCCTCGTGCAGGCCATCTTCCTCATATAATGAGCGCTTGATGGTCGGAAAGCCGTCCACGCGCTGCGTGAAGAGAATCATCTCCCCATCCGGCGACCAGACCGGATGCGTGTTCTCTAAATTTTTGCTAATAGAAAAACGATGGGGAAATGCCCCATCCGCAAACATCACCCACACCTGATTAGGGCCATTCCGCGTGCTGATGAAGACAATTCGATCTCCATCCGCAGACCAAGCAGGATGAAAATCCCACTCGTCCCCATCACTGATTTTCTTGATTTCTCCCGTTGCCAAGGTGAGGGTATAAATCTGCCGGGGATAATCCTCCTGGAGGGCGGTGAAGGCAATCTTCTTCCCATCTGGTGACCAAGCGGGGGCATACTCGCCCCGCTCGAAGGTGGGGAGAGGCTCTAATCCCGTCCCATCCGCGTTTATCACGTAAAGGTGCGTATCCGAATAGTGTTGGGAATTCTCCTCACAAGGAGATATGAAAACCAGCCTCTCTCCATCGGGAGACCAAGCAGGCTGGCAAGCGCCCCCTTCCATTCTGGTGATCATGGTCAGGCCGTCGCCATCAGTGTCTGCCAACCAAATTTGGGGAATCCCGCTGCGGAGGGATGCAAAGGCAATCTGCCCCTCTCCCCCTCCTACAGGGGTGATGGTGGGGGTGGGCGTTTTTGTGGGAGTGGAGGTGGAGGTGGGCGTTGCCGTGGGCGTGGGGGTGGGCGTTATCGTAGGGGTTAGGGTAGGTGTAGCGGTGGCGGTGGCCGTGGGGGGGATTATAGTAACCGTGGGGGAAGCTATGGCCAGACTCTCTGCTGTTAAGTTTTCAGAAGCGGCAAGTGTTGGACTGGACACAGGAGTGGCTTCAGGTAAAGCTCCCATGCCCAATAGCCGAGCCGGTAAGGAAGGATCCAATAAATACAGGATTGCAGCCCCTAATAAAATCAATACTCCAAACAACCTCAAAAAAGTCCACCAGCAACCACGCCCCTCCTTGCCTCGAGAAGAGCGGTCATCGCTTTCATCACCGAAAGAAAATGGAGCGCCAGAGGAAGAGTGTATCCCTCCCGCTGCCATCTCAACATCCAAATCCTGGGAATGCTCAAGTGCAGATTCCGATTCCTCTTTGGAAGAGGCAAAAAGCGACCTCTGTTTCATCACACCTTTACTCTGAGCTTTCAGAAGTTCGTTCTTGAACTCTGCCGCACCCTGGAAGCGGTCTTCCGGATAAATGGCGAGAGCTTTTTCCACAGTAGAAGCCACCTGGCGGGAAACTCTTGGATTCCGATCCCGAACGGGGGTCAACTCGGCTTGCCCCATGGTTTGAGCCAAACCATCTTCCGGGGTTATGCCCGTCAGAGCCGCATAAAGAGTTGCACCCAACGAATAAATATCGGAACGATTATCGGTTCGGGCTGCGCCATATTGCTCAGGAGGCGAATAACCTGGGGTCATCGCCCGTGCTCCTGTGGTGGTAGACTTATCTCCCTGAACAACTTTCGCCAGGCCAAAATCTACCAGGTAAATATCCCCTTCGGGAGTGATACGCACATTCCCCGGTTTGACATCCCGATGCAATATGACAGCGTCCTGGGAATGTAAATACCCCAGCGCTTCGCAAAGAGCCACTCCAATGGTAACAACATCCAGTTCGGGGACACGCTCTTCACGTTCCATCCATTCTCGAAGGTCTTCCCCCGGAATATAGTCCATGATGAGGTATTGGCCCTGCCCCGCAATGACAAAGTGATTCGAAACCCGGGGGAGATTGGAATGGCGGAGGTTGGCCAGGATCACTGCCTCCCTCCGGAACTGACGAGCATATTCCTCAGTGGTGAATAAATTCTCCTTGACGACAACCTCCATCCCCAGGTTATCGTCCACGGCCCGGTAAATAGCTCCCATGCCACCCTGGCCAAGAATTTCGATAATCCGATATCGGTTTTGGAGAAGAACACCTTGTTCAAGCGTCATAGATTACTAGTCCCTAGTCACCAGTCCCTAGTCACCAATCCCTAGTCACCAGTCTCTAAATATCCAAATTTCGCACTTCGTTAGCATGAGTTTGAATGAAACGCCGGCGCGGGGGAACAGAAGCACCCATCAACATGTCAAAGGTGCGGTCAGCGGCCGCTGCATCTTCGATTGTAACCTGCAACAAAGTCCGTTTCTCAGGATCCATTGTCGTATACCACAATTGGTCAGGATTCATCTCACCCAAACCCTTGTAGCGTTGAAGAGGAGCTTTGCTCATCGATAAACCCAATTCCTTGAGCAATTCTCTCTTTTCGGCCTCTGTGTATACGTAATGAGTCTTGTTGCGATAAGAAAGGCGATAAAGGGGAGGCTGGGCAATATAAAGATGTCCTATATCAATGAGGGGCTGCATATAACGGAAGAAAAAAGTCAACAACAGGGTGCGAATATGAGAGCCATCCACATCGGCGTCGGTCATAATGATCACTCGTCCATATCGCAAACCTTCAACATCGAAACTGTCGCCAATTCCTACTCCCAGGGCGGAAATCAGGGCTTTGACCTCGTTATTGGCAAGGATGCGATTCAAGCGAGCACGCTCTGTATTGAGAATCTTCCCGCGCAGGGGCAAAATCGCCTGGAAGTGGCGGTCACGGCCTTGTTTGGCACTCCCACCAGCCGAGTCACCCTCCACGATATAAATTTCTGTCTCTTCAGGATTACGTGAAGAACAATCTGCCAACTTGCCGGGCAAGGTGAGGCTCTCCAGAGCCGATTTACGAATCACCAAATCACGCGCCTTACGGGCCGCCTGACGGGCACGCGCCGATGTGAGGCATTTATTGACAATCGCCTTCGCAGCAGAAGGATGCTTTTCCAAGAAAATATCAAACCCTTCTCCAACAACCTGTTGAACATAGGTTTTGACTTCGGCGTTCATCAGCTTCACCTTAGTCTGGCTTTCGAACTGAGGGTCTGGATGTTTGACGCTGATGATAGCTGTCAATCCTTCCCGAGTATCATTTCCAGAAAAATTGGGGTCAGATTCTTTGAGCAACTTCTTCTTGCGGGCATTATTGTTAATGACCCGGGTCACAGCAGCTCGCAACCCAGTCAGGTGTGTGCCGCCATCTACGGTGTTAATGGTGTTCGCAAAAGCATACACGGATTCGGCATAGGCATCTGTATATTGGAAAGCGGCATCAATCACCACACCATCCATCTCTTTTTCCACGTGGATAACAGGATGCAATTTTTTACGGTTGCGGTTCAAATACCGTACAAAAGCAGTTATACCGCCTTCGAAATAGAAGTTCATCTCTTGGTCAATACGCTCATCCACGAACTTGATTGTTACACCCTGGGTAACAAAGGCCATTTCCCGGAAACGTTGTACCAGGGTCTTGAAACTATAAGAAAAGTCACCCTTGAAGATGGTTTTGTCGTACATAAAAGTTTGCGTGGTTCCAGTTTTCTTTTTCGAGACCTTCCCCACAACTTTCAGTTCAGTGACTGGCACACCGCGCTCGTAGCGCTGGAAATATTCCTTTCCATTCCGCCAAACGCGAATCTCGAACCATTCCGAAAGAGCATTCACTGCCGAGAGGCCAACCCCATGCAAACCGCCCGACACTTTATATCCCCCTCCCCCAAACTTACCGCCAGCGTGCAGCATGGTCATAACCAACTCCAAAGCCGGTTTCTTCTTTTCAGGATGAATATCGGTAGGAATGCCCCGCCCGTTATCCGTCACCGTCACGCTTTCATCAGGATGAATGACTATATCAATCCGGTCGCAAAACTCTGCCAAGGCCTCATCAATCGAATTATCCACCACCTCATAAATCAAGTGATGAAGAGCATTAATATCCGTCCCGCCCACGTACATACCGGGCCGGAGACGGACAGCCTCGAGGCCTTCGAGCACCTGAATATCTTTTGCATCATAAGATGTAATCTCGTTATTTGCCACAAAATCCTCCAATCACGCATCACGCATCACTCAATAGTCTTATTCTCTTCCAAATACGCTTCTTGCAACATGCGCATTTTCTGCGCCCATTGAACCATATCATTATAATACACAAAACTAGCTGCCAAAGCTCCTGTGCTAACAAAAGCATGACCAAAGACACTAATCATCATCAGCCAAGAATCTTCGGGCGGAATTTGCCACAGCGCATTCATGCCTTGAACAAGTAAGACAATAAGTAATATGAACAAACTTGTTTTCAAGAACGTCATACTTGTAAGCTGAGCGCCCTTGAGCAGCGAGATCCACGCCTTATCCTTGCTCACGAATATACCGTGAGATGAAAAAAACAAGGGAAATAACATCCAACTTGCCATTGCTCCGAACAACAAGATCGCCACTTGGCTCATAGACGCGCTGAACAAGGCCACCCCAAAAATCAAACAACTCCCAAAAACGATCACACCGGCGAATATCGCCAGCCACATCAGCATCAACAAAAGAGCCTGCCCGCTAACCCAAGGCCAATTGCTAA
Organism: Chloroflexota bacterium; assembly: GCA_030666985.1. Classification (GTDB taxonomy): domain Bacteria; phylum Chloroflexota; class Anaerolineae; order Anaerolineales; family UBA11858; genus B10-G9. Next base: position 654 of record DAOUWT010000192.1, on the reverse strand, counting down.
ACAACTTTCGCCATCGCACCTCGTCATCAAGAGCAGCCTGCGCCACACCAGAAAAATACATCCCCCCCAACACCACTCCGCCCACGGTCAGCAATATCCCGGCCAAAAAGGCTATCCCCAAAGAAGGTAACTCTACAAAAACAGGCTCTCCCAGGGGTGTCTTCACCGGTAAGAGCGAAGCCATAAAGCTAAACACTCCAACCGGATACGAACGTGCGGCGATCAAAACATTAAAACGCTCAGGCATCAACCGCCATATTTCCTGGCTGACCTCCATCATCTCCTCGAGTTCAGGGGTAGATGCAGACTGCAAAGAGCCAATATACGCAATAAACTGCTCGATAAAATGCTTGACTCGCAAATGTGGCGCAAACCAAATCAACAAGTCTAACCCAAGCGGAAAGAGCACTAAACCGATATGTCGAGTAATAGCGTCAAAGCCTGCTCGGACTGCTTCTAACACTTGGGGAGGGGTAGGTAAATGGTCTTCTTTAATGGTCATAGAACACACATTTTACCATAGGGTGGTATATTGGGAAACCGGGAAATTGGTATGGGGAGTGCTAAAAAGTTGTTGGTTAATTTCTGCCCCCCTCAGTCCCCCCAAATGCCAAAAAACACGGAATTTGGGGGGATGCAAGAGGGGCCTCCCCT
>DAOUWT010000372.1 GCA_030666985.1 Chloroflexota bacterium | reverse complement strand
GATGACCCCAACCACTTCAGCGCAAAATATTTTGGGAAAGGGTTCAAATGGCAGTTACCCGATTTAGACACCTCCGAATTAGCCTACCTCCGGGCACGCCAGGCGTATGAGGATGCTGGGCGTCAAGTTGTCGATGCTACCATTGGCGGCAAATTGACCATATTCCCAAAAGTTGAGTATGACGCTTTGTTTGAGTAATTTTTTCAAAGTTGAAGTAGGGGGTAAAAACCAGGTACAAGATGACAGTCATACTTTAGAATAGTAACCGTTCACCTCCCCCGTCCCGGCACGGCAGACTTCCTAGGTTTGCACTCCAAAAACCTCGAAGGTCTTGGTCCGGGGAATGAATAATTACTTAGAATATGTTAGAATTTAATAACTGATTGAGACTGTTTTTTGATCGAGGTAATAATACATGGGAAAAACAATTCTGGAATTGACTTCTGAAGAAAGAAGAATCTATCATCCCTCTAGTGTAATTGCCCAACGTAAACGTGTTGGTGACAAACAATTAGATGCACGCTGGGAGCAAGCACAGAAACTGGCTAACAAGGTCGCGGAACTATTGCGAAAAAACTTTGGAGCTACTAAAGTTATTTTGTTTGGTTCTCTTCTTAACCGGGCTTGGTTTACTCAATGGTCAGATATAGATTTGGCCGCCTGGGGCATTCCAAAAGAGCGGTATTTTGCTGCCGTAGCTTATGTAACCGGATTAAGTCAAGATTTTAGAATTGACCTCATAGATCCGGAAACATGCCGCCCTAATTTATTAGAGGTGATAAACAAAGAGGGAATAGAAATATGAGTAGCGATTTAGTTCGCTTAGCTAAACGGATACGTGGCGAGTTTGACGAGTTAGAAATAGTTCTTCTGCGTGTTAAAGAAAGTTGGGAAAGCTACCAACGCTCATCAGATGATTATTATTTGGATAGCGCAGCCCTGAATTTGCATGGCTTGTACAATGGTTTAGAGCGAGTATTTGAGTTAATCGCGACAACAATTGATGAATCAAAGCCCAATGCGGAAAATTGGCATCAAGCTTTATTATTGCAAATGACTGAAGATAAACCACCCCTTAGACCGGCTGTGCTTTCTAGAACAATCTATATAAAACTAGATGAGTATCGAGGGTTTCGCCATGTCGTGCGCAATCTTTACACATATAAATTTGACCCAAAGCGGATACAAAAGCTCGTTGATGAAGTTCCTGATTTGTACGCACAAGTGCGTATTGAATTATTTGCCTTTGCTGATTTTTTAGAACATCATTAATATTGTTACAATCACGTTTTCACGCACACTGACCCCTTATGAATCTTCCTGAAAATAATCCCTCTCTCTTGGCCCCCTCGAAACGATGGGTGCTCATAACCCTCATAACACTATTAGCCTGCGGGCTAGCTGTCCGGCTATTTGACCTCACCGATCCCCCTCTGGACTACGCCGCCACCCGGCAGTTGCGTGCAGCTCTGATCGCGCGCGGCATGTACTACGAACACGTTCAAACAGCCCCAGAATGGAAAAGAGAAATGGCCATCACCCAGGGAGAACGTCCCCTGATCGAACCGCCCATCATAGAATCCATCGTAGCGGGAACGTATAGAATCGTAGGCAGCGAGCACGTCTGGATTGCGCGTATTTACACCTCCCTGTTCTGGGTTCTCGGCGGTGCAGCCCTCTTTTTCCTGGTGAAGGAGATGATCTCAATCGACGGCGCCATCATCGCCCTCACCTACTACCTTTTCAACCCTTTTGGCCTTATCGTCAGCAGAAGCTTCCAACCCGAATCATTGATGGTAGCTCTGATCATCCTGTCCTGGTGGACTTTCTATCGCTGGCATCGCACCTCGACCTGGAAATGGGCCGCACTCGCCGGTCTTTCTGCCGGATTAGCCATATTCGTTAAATTCACGTCCGTTTTCTTCCTCTTGGGCGGGATGGCCGTTGTGGTTTTAATAAGAAAGAAACTCAAAGAAAACTTACGGGACGCTCAAATGTGGATGATAGTTACCCTGTCGGCCTTGCCTTCCCTGCTCTATACCGCTTACGGGGTTTTTATCGTCGGTACCCTAGGAGAACAATTTCAGGGACGCTTTTTCCCCAATTTGTGGAGCGATCTAAAATTCTATACCCAATGGAAAAATGCCCTTGGCACAGTGTCTGGACGTGAGTTTATTTTGTTAGCCGGGCTTATAGGTTTATTTTTCATCAAAAACCGTGTGAAACTTGGCTTTCTTCTAGGCATTTGGTTTGGGTACATCATTTATGGTTTTGGATTCTCATACCATTTTATGACCCATTATTATTATCACCTCCCCGTCATTCCGCTCTTGGCCCTTTCTATAGGCGCTTTAGCTGAGTATGTTTTTCAATGGGTTAGAAAAGTATCGTCTCAAAAACCGCGGGCAAGACTTCCGAAGTCTCCGAAAGCCGTTAGACTTCGGAAGTCTTTGCCTCACCTCACCCGGTCCGGCTTGGTGGGAATTGTCCTAATAGGTATATGGGGAAGCTATTATAAATTACAAGAAAAAGACTACCGCCACGAACCGGATTGGTATTACACAGTAGCCAGTTTCGTAGGACGTGAGGCCAATGTGGT
>DAOUWT010000228.1 GCA_030666985.1 Chloroflexota bacterium | reverse complement strand
GGCAACGAGAGGGTGGCAAGGGACTGGAGGTGAGAGGGGTGCGCGTGCGAGCGCAATTGTAAAGATACAGAAAAGGTGTGGAAGGCTGGGGGTATTAAGGCAGGGAGGGAGCGGGTAGGGAGGGAAGCCAGAGGGGGGACCTGCGGTCATTAGTAACGCCCGCTCGGTCAGGAGACCTCGCTGGTCAATAATTGGGAGATCTCGTTGATAAATATCTACCGTCGAAAGAGCGGGCGGACGAGCAAGGTCAGGCCCAGTAAGATCAAGAGGACGGGCCAATAGGTTCCAAATATGCCTAGAGCGCCGAAGAATGAGCCAAAGATCACAAAAAGGAGCAGGCTGATGAAGAGCAGCCAGGCGACATCTCCCAAGGAGGTGTCTTTTTCTCCGCCGAGGAGTTTGGCTAGCAAGATGCCTACTCCCACAAAACCGGGGATCAAGGCCCAAATATAGCTCCAACTTTCCCAGTCTCCGGTGGCGTTTTGATAAGTGAGTATGCCGCCAATGCCGCCCACGATGCAGGCGGGGATGGCCATTCCCGGTTCGCCGGTCGCCGCCCCAATGGTGAGGAGGAAGAGACCTACGGCAATCACGATCCACGGCCAAGAAAATTCGATGTGAAGACCGGGGAATATTTGAATAGCTAGAAAAACTGCTCCGATCAAGATCAATAATAGTCCGCCAAGCATACTGGTTCTTTTTTTAGTTTTCATGCAAGTACCTCCACTAATACACTAATTGGAACAAGAATTTAGCTCTTTGGGATTTCACGGGGTGCTCGCTTTGGATTACGGTATTTCACCACGCTCGAGCAGGATGGCCACATCCTGCGGGCGGGGTACGGGGAAGTGGCCAGCTCAGAATGAGCCGCCCTCAGAGCAGAAACTAATGCGGAACCCCGTGAATTCCTAGAGACCCAAGAATTTTAGACCATCTCATAATATCAGGATACCAGATTTTTCTTGAAATACCTATCCGCTTGCTAACATAGACCTGACAGGATAGTATCATTTCAAAATTTTGGCTAAACCCTAAAGGTCTTAACGTGCCTGAGACCTTTAGGGTTTTGGGTTTTACTCAGCCCTGAACCGCCACACGGCCAATGCAAAGAAAACGACTGCGTAGGCAAGCATGATTCCTGCCGGCAGAAAGCTTACACTTTGGGCGTCTATCCGCGAGAAAAAGTGCAAGGTGCAACTAGAATACTAATACGGAGTTTTTGGAGAATTGTTGCGCCCCCCCCATCCCCCCCAGGGTTTTTCCTCGCTTATGCGTGGCACTACGCTTGGGGCTTGGTCTCACGCCCACCCCCCCGTCCCCCCAAAAAATCCACAGGGTCTGAATAATTACACATTGTTAGATAAATTATCACTTGTAATTGAACTCATCTCTATGGCCAGAGGACTTCGATCAACACTCGCAAATAACAGTTTCCTCCGCCGCCATCATACTCCGGATTATAGGTTTTTCTGCGATAATCTGAAGTGCGAATTTGATTCAGCTCATAAGCTGTGATCGTGTGTTCACCGTGGCAGAATCTGTCATCACCAGTCCACACGTCGTAATCCCACCATTTCATGGTCACGGTCAAGTCGTCTAAAGGCCCCAGGATCACCACCGTAGAGGCCTCATCAGGGTCGACATGCAGATATGGCGTAGGGAAGGTATAGATACTGGCGCTGTTCAAGCCTCCCCACATATCAACAACCTCCTCGCCATTGATCCAAATATTGCCATAAGGACACCCCCAAGTTGTATTTGGATCACAATCATGAACACACCCAATCGCATTCCCGTCTTCGTCTACTTTGAGCAGCCCAGTTGGATGGTACAGGCAATTGTCGACCTGCAGGCACCATGCGTATATTTGTTCGAAGGTTATTTTGACGCCTTTGCGCTCGTAACACTCAGTCGGGTCGCCCTCGACAGTGACCGTGTTGCTATGAAGAGATTCGATGCGCCCAGTTTCAGGCACATCCATATAAGCGGTCAAGGTGAAATCGTGGATATGAGGACAGGTGGGGTAAAAATCAGATTCGCTTAAAGGGATAAAGAACCTGGTGAAATCCGAATCCGGCAGATGATAATCCCGAAATGGGGTCGCTATATCACGGATAAGATCGCCATTACGGAAAAGGTGATAACCATCCACTATCTCTGCGGTTCCTGTGGGGTAGTTGAAGTTAAAACCATAACCTTCCCCTGACCAAAAGGTCGTTTTCAGGTTTCTAGGCGGCGTGATTACAGTCAGGATACCATCGTCTCCGTCTCCGCCACCTTCACCGCTGGGGCTGGCGATCCGATACATAACCCTGAACCAACCCTGAGGACCGGTAACTCTCTGATCCAGGAGTCGACCATCCCACTCCGTGTCGTAGTGTCTGTCTTCCAGAACGCCGAGATCAAGGACATTCCCCCCGCCATCGGTGAGGAAAATACCCATGCAGTGGACTTCCACATCCAGCCAATTCTCTTCTTCGGGGATGGAGAGAACGCGGCTGTTATCCCCCCCTAATTCAGCAGCGATGTTCCACATACGTTCTCCCATTTCCAAAAGGTCTCCCGCGGCGGGAACCCGTTCGATTTCCGCCCCGGCCAAAGAGACATAACAAGCTACACCATCATACTCCTTATCCACTTCTAGTGAGATGGCTTCCACTTGGATTTCTTGAGAAGGAGCAGGTCGCGGGTCAAACAATCGCGGCAGCCGAATCTGCTGCAAGATGGAAGGCTCAATAGGCATAGTCAACTCCGGCGGCCCCCCTTCGGGCAAAGACTCCGGCATAGGCATGGGTGTAGCAGTGTCGGGAGGATCTTCCTCGGCAGGGTCAGGAGGGATCAAGACCGAGTCGCCGGGGCCTACCCGGCCATCCAATCCCGGATTATGCTCCATGATCTCCTCGACACTGGTACGGTATTCTTCGGCCAAACCTTCCAAAGTTTCCCCTTCTTTCACTTCATACGCTCCAGGCGGCCCAGACGCGGGGAAATCTAAAGAGTCCACGGTAACGGCAGCTATTCCACTTCCGCCCTGCTGGTTAAATGCCCTGACAATCAAAGTGTGTCTTCCTAAACTATTAGGGCGCCAATCGGCTATCAAGGGAAAAGGATTGCTTCCTTCCGGAAGTTGGCTGGTCAAGACATGTGCCAATTCGTCATCTACCCATAACTCCACGCGCTGCACACCTTGTGCGTCTCTGGCGATAGCTCGAACAATAACCGTATCATGTATGCTTACTTCGCTGGCATACAACGGTTCGTAGATGTCTACCACGGGACCGGCTATTTCATCCTTCGCTTCTCCAAAGGATAGAAGATAAACAACTAACACAACCATAGCACACAAAACCGGCAAGGAGATGAATATTGGGATAAGAATGTTTTTCTTTTTCATTTTCCACTCCTTCCAGGCTAGACCAGGCAATTCTTAAGAGCAGTCGTATAAGTATTACTCTGACTCTGGTTGTTGTTGGAATCCCAAGCCTGGAGATAATATTCAATGGTAGCCTGTGAGTTGACTGGAGGGTCAAGGCTGGCTTCCAGGTCTTCCCAATTCAGGGTTGCCTGATAAGTATTCCCTCCGGTGAGATTCATCGTCACCCTGCGCCACTGGCCCTGGCGTGTCCCCTCCACGACCCTGTAAACCAACTCCACCTTTGAAACTCCCCCCAAATCCGCTACAGAAGCGCTAATGGTGAGGGTATTTGGCGTACAAAATGGTTTAAAGATGGGATCAGCAGACTCGGACACATTGCCTATTGTGGGGGATGTGGAATCGGTTGTGGGGGAAGGTTTTGGAGTGGGAGGGATGGGCGTTGATGTAGCTGGGGGAAGTGGCGAGGGTGTATGGGTAGGTGGAATCAGGGTCAAAGTGGGTGTGAGGGATGGAGAAGTGGTGTTCGTTAGAGGTATGGGTGATTGGGTTGGGGTCAGCGTGTGGTCTAATGGAGGTATGGGTGATTGGGTTGGAGTCAGCGTGTGGTCTAGTGGGGCAACCTCGGCTGAGATCACCTTCACCCACACACTAGCCGGGGAACTTCCGGCACCATTGGAATCATAGACTTCAATTTGTAAGTGATAATCCCCCGCTTTATCTGGGAGCCACCGCTGGACAATGGGGGTGAATTCTGCCCCAGGCTTTTGAGGGGGTTCCCGGCGGCAGGGCGTCCCATTCACAGTGAACAAAACCTCAGCCACTCCGTCTGAGGCATAAGCATGACCTTGAATATCCACGGCTTGCCCCACTCTGATAGTCACGTTCGGGCGCGGAACATCAATCCAAACCCGTGGCTTACCGGCCATTTCGGGATTACACGCTGTCAATAATCCCCCGACCAGAAGGAGTACAATACACGGCCATATAAGCGACTTGAAAGGATAACCTCTCTTAATCATTTCATCCTCCCAGAACAAAAAAATGCCAGGCAGATGCCCAGCAGTAGAGAGTGATAGGGTACGATGAAATTGGATTAGGCAACGATGTCTGGTGCATCTGCCCCAGTGAATTTATTATTTATCTCCATTATAGCGAAATAAGCAAAACTTTGCAACTAGATTTTCGCCACTGAAAACTGCTCCCTTCTAACGACTACCCGACTAACGACTACCAGACTCCTTCCCATCTCTCCAATATCCAATACCCAATATCCAATATCCAATATCTAATACCCAATCCCCCTCCTACTCCTCCCTCCCATAAATCCGTCTATAAATCGCAAAAATCTCCTTAATCCCCTTAACATACCTCTGCGT
>DAOUWT010000086.1 GCA_030666985.1 Chloroflexota bacterium | reverse complement strand
GGGGGAGGGGGGGGGGGGAGGGCGGTGGGGGGGGGGGGGGGGGGCAGGCGGGGGTGGGAGCGCGGTGCCCGGGAGACGTCGTGTCCCTGCGGGAGGGGGGGGGGAACGTGGGGGGGCAGGCAATCCCCGAAAAAATTAGGGGAAAGAGACCAGACTCGCCACATCAGGGGGAGATTCAGCGACCAACACGGTTGGTCTACTACTCTCACAAGTGGGAGATATCCAAGATTCATTCACTTTTCATGGTATACTAGCAAAAGGTTATATTGGCGGTACTAATCAATGGAAAAAAATCCTCCTAAGACGCGGACAATCACTCAAAGCTTCAAGAATACTCGGACGCAGGAGTACCTTCCGGTTGGGACAAAGCTGGAAGGGCGGTATTTGGTCGAAGATGTTCTAGGCCGAGGGGGGATGGGGGCAGTTTACACGGCCCGCGATTTGCGTTTCACGGTCAAAAAGATCGTGGCTGTCAAGGAGATGATCAACCAAGCCACTGATGAAAAAAAGAGCGCAAGGATTATCAAGAACTTTGAGCGCGAGGCAAATATCTTGGCCACGGTCAATCACCCAGCTATTCCTACCATTTATGACTATTTCACCTTGGGTTCCCGCTCTTATCTGGTTATGGAATACATCAAGGGGAAAAATTTGGAAGCCTTTCTCAAATCCCAAAAGGGCTTTGTACCAGAAAGGCAGGTAATAACCTGGGCAATCGAACTCTGCGACCTTCTCCAATATCTACATACTCGTGAGCCTGAACCTATTATTTTCAGAGACCTGAAGCCTGCCAATATCCTCATTGCAGAAAATGGTAAAATCACGCTGGTTGACTTTGGGATCGCTAAAACTTTCGAGGCGGGAGAAAAAGGCACAATGATTGGGACGGAGGGATATTCCCCTCCCGAACAATATCGAGGGAAGGCTTCACCCCTGGTCGATATCTACGCCCTAGGTGCCACACTCCACCATATCTTAACCAAACGGGACCCCCGCACCGCACCGCCTTTCACTTTCAACGAGCGTCCTATTCGACAGATCAACCCTAAAGTATCCCCAGAATTAGAAGCCATCGTTAATTCTGCCCTGCAATATAACGCTGAAGATCGCTTTAGGAGCGCCAAAGCGATGAAAGAGGCTCTGATAAGCGCTGCTCGTAAAACAGGTATGCTGCCCAATACCACCTTAAATCAACAGACCGGCGACTACCTGAATTCATCGCATGAACCGCTCTGGATTTTCAAGTGTGAGGACGAAGTTCGGGGCGCTCCTCTTTACCATGAAGGAATGATCTATATTGGAGCTTATGACCACAACATGTATGCCTTGGATGCCTCGACAGGAGATTTCAAGTGGAAATATGCTGCCGATGGCGGAATTGCCAGTAAGCCAGCCATCTACGACAACAATCTCTATTTTGGTTCTGTAGACCAGCGGGTGTATGCCATTTCAACCCGCAGCGGACAAAATGTTTGGACGCGGAGCACAGACGGGCCAATTTATTCCTCCCCCTGTGTAGCGGAAAATCACATATTTATCGGTTCTGACGATGAGCATTTATACGTCCTGAACACCGTCACAGGGCGACAAGCTTGGAAGGTTCACGCAGGTTCCAAGATCCGCTCAAGTCCTCTGGTAGTTGCGGATAAAGTATATTTTGGTACAGAAAGCGGGGAAATATATTGTGTTGATTTTAGCGGGAAAACACAATGGTATATGACGGCCAAACGAGCAGTCACAGCTTCCCCTCATTTTTCCAACGGCGTTATCTATATACCAGCGCTTGACTCTGTCCTTTACGCTATAGATGCCAACACAGGATGGGTGATTTGGCGCTTTCGGATGGGAAAAGGCTCCATATCTACCCCGACCACAAATACCAAGCACATTTTCGTCGGATCAACCGATGAGAATATGTATTGTATCAATATAAAATCCAGCAACAAAGAATGGAGTTATGCCGTGGGCAACCAAGTCAACGGTTCACCTATTTTCTATAAAGATGCCATATACTTTGGAGGCGTAGATGGTAAGGTTTATTGTCTAGAGGCTAGAAATGGTCATTTGCGCTGGGAATATGCTACCAATGGCCCTATTACCGGCACTCCCACCATAAAAGACGATGTTGTTTACATTGGCTCGACCGATCACCATGTTTATGCTCTCCCTGTCTAGTTTAATTCAGTAATTACTATGCCAAAATTCATCTCGACAATCCAAAACATATTCAAGTCTCAAGAGACAAGTGATAAAAAAGAAAACCTGGCGGCTTCTACCCTTACCGCTCCTCAGGAAATTCCCACCAAGCCCCTTAGCCAGTTATATCATGATGAGGTCTCTTCCCTCCCAGAAAAACAATTGAATGCGGGACATGGACAATCCTCGGGGCTTCAAAGAGACCACAACGAAGATGCCCTTTTTGCACTCACTACCATGCTTATATACAGTGACAAGTCATTACCAGTAGGTTTGTATATTGTAGCCGACGGCATGGGAGGGCACCAACATGGAGAGATTGCTAGCGAACTGGCTATTCGCGCTTTGGTGGAACATGTTTTCAAGGAACTATACACTCCCCTCTTTAGCTTATCCCCTCATCCGGCCGATGCCTCTTTTCAGGAGATTCTGCAAACCGGGATCTTGAACGCCAACAAAGCCATCCTTACAAAAGCCGGGGGGGGAGGTACAACAATTACCGCAGCTTTAATCGTAGGGAAGCAAATGACCATCGCGCACGTAGGGGACAGCCGGGTATACACCGTATCTCCCGAGGGACGCCTAGAAACCCTAACGCGGGATCACTCCCTGGTCAAGCGTTTGCAGGAATTGGGGCAGATCAGTTCCGAAGAAGCCGCAGTGCATCCTCAAAGGAATGTTCTGTATCGCGCCCTCGGCCAAGGAGAAGTCTTCGAACCGGAATTGATTTCAACGATAGTACCCACTCACAGCAGTTTGCTGATCTGCTCTGATGGATTATGGAACGTCATCAATGACCGGCAAATAGGCTCTATTATAGTTTCTAGTCCCACACCCCAAGAGGCTTGTCAGGAACTTGTTAAAGCAGCCAATGAGGCTGGTGGGCCAGACAACATTTCTGTAATTCTCGTTGAACTTCCAAACTGAAGTATATGCCAAAAGACACCAATTTCTACACCAAGTTAGGTTTATCCCAAAGCGCTTCTCAAGAAGAGATTCGGCGCGCATACCGGAAAGTCTTGCTAAAGGTACACCCCGACATCAACTCGAAGGAAGGGGCTACGGAGCTTTTTTTAGATATCCAAGAAGCCTACACCGTTCTCTCCAATCCCCTCACGAAAAGTGCATACGATGCAAAAAAAGTCGCCGCTTACGAACAATCCCCAGTAGACATCCAGCCGTTATATAGTTGTGGCGCTCTCCGCCGCCTTGAGGAGCCGCAATTAGTTTATACCCTCATTGATATCACAACCACCGCTGAAGCTCATATACATCAAAAGGGCCTTCCCCTGAATCTTGTTCTCATCCTCGATATTTCCAACTCAATGAAAGGCTCACGCCTTAATACCCTGAAAGCCGCTGCAATGGACATTGTCCAAGAGTTAGATTCTGAAGATTTGATTTCGATCGTAACCTTCAATGACCGGGCAAAGGTCATTATCTCATCTCGTCAGCACTTCGGAAACAGGGCTATAGAGTCTAAAATCCAACGATTAACAGCCAAAGGGGGAACGGAAATCTACCAGGGATTGGAGGCCGGTTTCAAAGAGATAAAGCAGAGTTTCGGAGTTAATACGGCTCACCATATTATCCTGATTACTGATGGCCATACCTATGACGACGAAGAAGCCAGCCTAGAACTGGCTCAAAAAGCCGCCAAGCTCGACATTAGCATCAGCGGATTTGGGATTGGAGGTGAGTGGAACGACAAATTTCTCGATGAAATAGCTGCTCTGACCGGAGGGGGCAGCGTATACATCCAAAAACCACAACAAATCAAACAATTCTTGCACCAAAAAATACGCCACCTCACAAAAATATACGCCAAAAACGTTCTACTGGATATCAAAACTGCTCCCAAGGTGACATTAGAATCAGCATTCCGTTTGCTCCCAGAAGTTGGTTTGCTTCCCGACTCTCCACCCTTCACTTTGGGGGCGCTGCGCCACCTTAGAACTCAACGGATATTACTAGAATTTCTAGTTGAACCTATACCCTTGAAAATTGATGAGGCGGTATTAGCAAATGGAGAATTCACATTCAAACTAGGCACAAGAGAACATCGAGCGCCAATGACCCTAAGACGTTCTGTGGTTCCTTCTGACACAAATGTCGAAGCACCTCCCCCAGAAATACTTCAGGCCTTGTCGCGGCTCACGTTGTACAGAATGCAAGAAAAGGCGCAACTAGATATAGCCCAAGGGAACCACAAAGCTGCGGCCAAAAGAATGAAAGATTTAGCTACTCACCTCCTGGCCAAAGAAGAATTTTCCTTGGGAAAGACAGCTATCAGGGAGGCTTCTTATATTGAAGCGCATCATGAGTTTAGCCCTGATGGTCAAAAAAAGCTCAAATACGGTACCAGAAAACTCCTTTTACCCTCCAATCAACAACCATGATTACCTGTCCCCAATGTCAGAATGAAGAATATCCCGGAGCCTTCTTTTGTAGCGAGTGTGGTGCTCAATTAGCATATCACTCTGCGAGTAATATAGAAACAACCATACATACAAGCACTACACAAAGCTCATTGAAGGCATCGCAACCTACCCCGCGCTATAAAATCGCTCCTGAAGAGTCCTTCGCTCTCTACCTGATAGAGGAAGAAACATTTCTTCCCTCAGTTGATCAAATAAAACTTACGCTCGGTAGGGAAACGCCAGGACAGGTCATTACCCCCGATATAGACTTATCTGCCTACGATGCGTACAAAAAAGGTGTTTCTCGTTTGCACGCAACAATCAAACTCAGCGATAATAATTCTGAAGCACACATTATAGATTTGGATTCCGAAAATGGGACTCGGGTCAATGGAAACCGTATCCCAGCCAATTCTGAGGTTCCATTACATAACAACGACATTATAACCCTCGGAAAATTGAAAATTCAGGTCATAACTTCCCAATAACATACTCCCCGGGAGCTAAAAATGCCCATCCAAATTATTTTACATATCAAAAACACCGAATCTGTCCTAGGTGAAATAGACGAAGCCCCCAAGCTTTCTGATATGCTTCTTAAGGTTTCCAACCCTCGCACGCGGGATGGAAAAGACCTGATCTTCCTACAACATAATGTTGTGACAGTCTACTGGCCAATCTCAACAATCAATTTCATTGAGATTTTGCCTTCTGAGAAAGAAGAGGAGATCATTAGTTTCATTCGGGAATAAATTTATGGATACCAGCAAGACAAACTTGGAAAACACTCCGAAATATACAATACTGGTGGTCGATGATGAAAAACGCATGGTGCGTTTTATCCGCCTGAACCTGGAACAAGATGGTTTTCACGTCATCGCAGCCAATGACGGTGCTAGTGCATTGGAACAAGTGCGGACACAATTGCCTGATCTAATTCTCCTGGATGTAATGATGCCAGACATGAGTGGTTTCGATGTCCTCCGTAAAATTCGAGAAGTAAATACCGTTCCCGTGATTATGCTAACGGCCAAAGGAGAAGAAGATGACCGCATCCAGGGCCTTGACCTCGGTGCAGACGACTACGTAACAAAACCTTTTAGCCCCCGAGAACTGGTCAGCCGGGTAAAAGCTGTTCTCCGGCGGACGAAGACCTTCCAGGAAGAGCAAGTTGACATCGCTGAAGTGGACTCTCGCCTAAAAATAGATTTCTCACGGAGAGAGGTTTGGGTCGAAGGCGAGAAAGTTGACCTCCGCCCTACGGAGTATCGCTTGCTGTACCATTTGGTGAAAAACGCCGGTTGGGTCAATACCCACGAACAATTACTCACCAAGGTATGGGGTTTCGAATATCGTGACGAACCTCACTACGTCCGCTTATATGTCAACTATCTTCGGAAAAAGCTAGAAGAGGATCCCTCGAACCCCAAATATATTCTAACTGAACGGGGTGTAGGATACCGTTTCGTAGATTATAGTCATAACCAAGAAGAGAAAGACAACGTGGAAGCATAAAAAGGGCCAATGGGAATGATCGCCCCCGTATTTTGTCTTGTCAGCCCAATCACTCTGGGCTATACTCAGAGAGGTGATTATTCAGACCCCGTGGATTTTTTGGGGGGGACGGGGGGGGGTGGCGTGGCTTTTCCCTAGCCCGTGGGCTGCCCCCAGCCATCTGCGCTCCCACCAATCCCCATCCATCGGAGAGTGAATGGTTACTCTGGAACTATCTAAGGAGAAAGTATTTTAATGACAATGCAACGCATCTTACTAGTTGACGATCACGAGATCGTTCGTTTGGGCCTGAAGTCTCTTCTAGACCGGCACATGAAATTCCAGGTTGTGGCAGAAGCTTCAACAGGCAACGAAGCTATCAAAAAAGTGGGGCAATACAACCCGGATATTGTGGTTATGGATATTCGACTACCCGGGGGATCAGGCATAAAAGCTTGTGACGAGATCACAAAGAAATACCCCAATACAAGAGTACTCATGCTCACCACTTATGCTGAGGATGAAATGCTCTTTTCGGCGATCCGCGCGGGGGCATCCGGCTACATGTTGAAGCAAGTAGGAAGTGATGAACTCGTCAAAGCTATTGAGGCCGTTGGACGGGGAGAAGCACTGTTAGACCCAGCCGTCACGCAAAGAGTGTTCCAAGAAGTACGAAAAGCAGCCCGAGAAGAAGAAGCCTTGGCTTTTACTGACCTCACCGATCAAGAAAAACAGGTTCTCATTCACGTTTCAGAAGGAAAAACGAATCGCGAGATCGCCAAAGCCCTTTACCTGGGAGAAGGCACCGTTCGCAATTACGTGAGCAGCATCTTATCCAAGCTAGATGTCAACAACCGGGCGGAGGCGGCTGCTTACGCAGTAAGGCACGATTTGCGCAATCACTTGGTTCACTTGACAACAGATTAGATTCCCCCTATAGCTAGTACTTAGTCAACGTCATTTAGTTAAGCAAACAAGCATGTCATTTCGACGAGGTTTCGGCGCGGTTTTTGCCGAATAACGAGGAGAAATCTTTGGTTCAGTCCGCCATTTACTCACGATGGAAAGATTTCTCACTCCGTTCGAAATGACATACTACAACTAAATGACATTGAGTACTTAGTTGTCCATTATTAACTTCATGGTTTTCATCCTAAAGAACGCGGTTCCTCATAGGAACCGCGTTCTTGATAAAACAGAACAGGAACCAGGTTTCTCAGGGAAACCAGCAATTCTAAATTTGGCTGTCATTGAGAATTCCTGCTCTAAGAAATGGTTCCTGTTCTACTTTTTTTATTGATCAGTGGCAGCCTGAAGATAATCTGAAACCGCCCACCCGTTTCGGGCCTGGTCGGTGGGGGATTCTAAATGCCACCAAGTAAACCCATCCATTAGACTAGGCCCATCAATGATCATGAATACCTCATCTTCCAGGCCCAAATAGTTGATTTCCGCGCTGAGGGAGGGCTGATTCCGTAAGCGCAGCCCAGCTCCACCCGTTCCGCTGATTTGGACGTAGGCACCTTTTTGGATCGATTCTCCGGCAGAAGGGGTAGGGGTGGGCGACTCCGCCGCAACTAGGGGGGTTGGTGTGGCCGTTGGGGCTGGGATCACGGTCAGGGCAGCCCCCTCCGCAGAATTGCCCACAGGCGCGGGTATCCCGCCCAAGAAGAGAAATAATCCCCCAAACAAGCCCAGAACGACTAAAACAGTTCCGGCAATTATCCAAGGGGAAAATAATTCTTTCGCATTCATACTTTAGTAAATAACTGTTGAGGTCTATCACGGGGGACCAGAACCCGCAACGCCTGAGGTTTCACTTTTATATCAATCTGCTCGATTTCCATCAAGGGTTCCCCGTCCACTTGGACGTACATGGGAGCATCAGAAGCAATACGTAGCTGCTGGAAAGAAATTCGCCGGATTAGATCAGAGTTCACATGCTCCCCAGACCACAAGGTCAGCATGTGACGGATTGCCGCCGTCAACGTTTCTCCCGAGAAGAGCCACAAGTCCATCTCCCCATCATCAAGGCGGGCTTCAGGGGAGAGATTCGCCAACCCTCCGGCATATAGATGAATATTTGTTACCACCGCTAACATATATTGCCCCTGAATGGTCTCGTCTTCCGCTGTGATGTGCAAATCCATCCCTTCCCAGGAATGCGCTTGCCAAACTGTGGTCGCCGCATATTGGGGAATGGCGAAATACTTTTCCAAACGCTTGCGAGGCTCAATTTGATGAACCACACGGGCATCCAAGCCCACGCTGGCCCAGAGCAAAAAAGGAGTGCCGTTACAAATCCCAATGTCAACGTCGTGGAACTCGCCATGGGCCAAACGCCGGGCACTTTCTTCTAGGGCCATCATATTGCCCCATCCTAGAGTTGGCAAACCGAGTTCTTGTGCCCAAACATTGGCCGTTCCCGCTGGCAAAACCGCTAATGCTGTCTGGCTGCCTAATAAACCACCCAGGGCCCGATTAAGAGTGCCATCACCGCCAGCTATAAAAACAGCATCCATGTTCTCGTTGGCGGCTTGCACAACCACCTGTCTGAGGTGTTCTTCATCATGCGTGCGGGCCAATTCAATATCCCAACCTTCTGAGCGGAGCACCTTTGCAGCCCGCTCCGCAAAGGGTTGGAAAGGGAAACGCCCCGCTGTTGGATTATAGATCAATAATGCCTGGGTCATAAAACGAATTCCTAATCGTGGTGCGTGGTGCGTGTTGCGTGTTGCGTGAATTACCCGATCACGTTTCACGCATCACGCTTCACTCTGTTATCAATCCCGCAAGTTCCTAGAGACCCACATCCAAGAGTGTACTCCAATAAAATACCCCCGTCAATCTGATAGTGGTACAATGGCAGGGCAATCGCATATAATACAAACCCGTTCCTTCTCTTGCTCGAGATGGGTCGGCACAGCCTGCGGGCTCGCTTTGCGTGCCGTTGGCAACAGCGTAGCCCCATCGGGTGCGGAATCCAGGGAAGCTGGCGATCCCCTTCGAGCAGTGAGACAATAGTTTCTTTTCCCTCTCTCGCTCGAGATGGGTCGGCAGCCCCATCGGGTGCGGAATCCAGGGGAGTTGGCGATCCCCTTCGAGCAGTGAGACAATAGTTTCTTTTCTAATCAACGTTATATGCAATCGCCCT
>DAOUWT010000350.1 GCA_030666985.1 Chloroflexota bacterium | reverse complement strand
GGGATGCCCCCACTCCTCCCCTAAATTCGACATCTTCTCGTCGCATTTGGGGGAGGTAGGGAGGGGGCGTGTTTTTCCAACAACCTTTGAGTGCTCCCAAAGCATCCCCGCAGGTGCATTGCACTTCAAGGTTTTAGAAGTGCGTTGCACCTGCTACCACATCCCCACCTGAGTAGATTCCTGCCCCGCCGCGTATTCCCGTATCCTATGCAAGCAGCCGGAGGAGACGTCATCAGGCAAGCCATCCAGGGGGAAGAAGTCGAAGCGTTCTATTTCCCAGTCTGTTTCGCCAGTGAGGGTAAAATCTTCGCAAGTAAAGACAATGATATGATCGCTTCTGCGTTGGTAAAAGTTGGTGTAGACCCCGAAGAGAGATAAATCGCTCAACTCCACGCCGACCTCCTCATGGGCCTCTCGCCGGGCGGCCCCCTCTATAGTCTCCCCTTTTTTGACGCCCCCGCCGGGCAAAAACCATCCCCCCTGGTAGGTGTGCTTCACCAACAGCACGGAGCGCTCCCGCACCAGGATCAACCTCACCCCCACGGTTAGCGGTCGGGTAATCCACCAAATTAGCTTGCGAATATGGTAGGCAAAGTGGAAGAGTATTTTCATTGCTTTCCTCGCCAGACCCTAAAGGTTTCAGATGCTTTTAAAACCTTTAGGGTTTCGTATTGGAGTGGACGCGGGTCTCCGCTGGCAAAATAGGCCTCAGCGGATTGGTGGAGGGAGTCCAGGAGCAATAGGCTCAGGTCAGGGTTGCCCATGCCGAAATCGATAAGGCCAGGGGCGGGGTTGGTTTGTGTGATTTTGAATTCGGTCATGGGTAATTCCTTTTATGAGGAGTGAAACGTCCTCCAACGGGCTGTTTCTCCTGGAAATCGACACCTGAGTAGTTATTTAAAATCTATCAAGTCTCCATCCAGAGTCTCTAACGAAATCAGCATCGCATCAGACTCCTTTGCAGTTTGTTCGGCGGCCTCGGTAAATCCATTCCGGCTGAAAAAGGTATAATGTAAGGCCCATTCATCCTCACTAATTGAGAGGTCACGAAGCACTTGCGGCGCTTTGCTTTCTATTAAATCACGAACAGTTTTCCGGTTGAGGGAGTCTCCTGTCCATTTGCATTCCCCCACCAGCAAATCTTTCGTTTGCCAATTTATTCCTATAACGTCAATTTGAACTTCGTGTCCCCAATGCCAACCCACAATTTCCGGTTTGAATGGCAATCGGCCAGTTCGTCCACCCTCACGCACCCACTGCTGGGATAATTCCTCAAAGCCAGTTTGTCCAATGAAAGCCCGCAATCCCTCGCGAATATACTCCAAGACACGCTCACGATCATATTCCAGAGCTTCTTGTTGGGGGGCAAGAAATCGGAAGTAGAATCGGAAGTACGGATCGGCAAGATGATACCTCCCGCGCCGAGATTGGCGACGCTTGGCTGGTTGAATCGTTGCCGGGAGGCGTCGCTCTACAAGACGTAAATCGCGCAGTGTCCGAAGATAGACTGGCAAGTTTGTTGTTGAGACCAAACTCGCATTACTGATTTCCTTGAGCGAATGATTTCCAGCTCCAATTGCTTTCAAAATAGCCAGATAAGTTCTTGGTTCTCTAACCTCATCGTATAGCAAAAATTGTGGCTCTGCCAGAAACATGCTCCCTGGGGAAAGGATGATGTCCCGAATATTTTCTACAAATGTCCGCCTGGGGTCTAGCCATTCTAAATAAGCGGGTACGCCGCCAACAATGGAGTATGCCCCAACACGTTCTTCGGCTGACCAGGAGGGGAAAAACTCACGCAGGCTTGAAAAGGGAAGAGGTTGCAGGTTCCATTGCCCTGTCATCCGCCCGAATAAGGGCGATTGTTGGGTCAGTAAAGTTCCCATAGCTTGAACATGCGAGCCGCAGAGTGCAACTATTAAGTTTGAGTCTTTGAAGTCTTGATCCCAGGCGTGTTGCAATGCTGAAAGCGCGGCTGAATCGGCATTAGCAGCATAGGTGAATTCATCAAGGATAAGAATGCGCCGCTGCTCGCCAATCAGTTCCGAGGCTGCCTCCCACAACTCCGCCCAACTTGTGAAAATGGGGGCTTGAGATTCTCGCACGTCAAGGAGTTTTGCATATAGTTTTCTGCGTTGCAATCCAGCACTTTCTTTTTCAGCAGGCCAATAGATATAGGGGAGATCGCTTTGCTCGGCCCATTTTCGCAAGAGGGCTGTTTTCCCCACTCGGCGCCGTCCATATAGCAGAACCAGTTGCGCACGTTGGCGTGTCAAAAGTTGATTTAGGAAAGTTAATTCTTTTTTGCGGTCAAGGAACATTTTGCTCTCCCTATAATATAATTTAGATTATTATAACCTAGATTATATAATTGTACAGGGGTGAGAATTATGTCTTATTCCCCCACCCCAACTACCACCGCAACAGCCATCTCACGTGAATGACTGAGGCTGACTGACCAGGTCTGGTATCCGAGTTGGGCGGCTATTTTTTTTGCCTGGCCGTGGAGTTCGAGGGTCGGCTGCCCGCTGGGAAGTGAAACCACCTCAATATCACGCCAGCGCACTTTACCTATCCCCGTGCCGAGGGCTTTGGAGGTGGCTTCTTTGGCGGCGAAGCGGATGGCAAGGTTAGCGGGATTTCCCCCAGCCTGCGTCTGCTCACCGGGGGTGAAAATCCTATCCAAAAAACGTTCACCATGACGGTCAATGGTCTGGCGGATGCGCTCTATTTCGATTAAGTCGACTCCGGTGGAAAGTTTCATAAAAAATGTTCTAATGTTTGGCCACGGTTAAATGGAACGCGGATGACGCTGATTCTACGGATTTGCGCGGATATATTTTTTTGGTTTTAATCCGCGAGAATCCGCTAAATCCGTGTCATCCG
>DAOUWT010000047.1 GCA_030666985.1 Chloroflexota bacterium | reverse complement strand
CCCGGACTCTCCCCGCAGGAGCTGCCGATCCTGCTCGAGCGTAGTAAAATACCGTTGCTCTGCACGCCTCTGGCGAAATTTATGCTCGACTACTTATCTTGCAGGTGCAACGCACTTCTAAAGACTTGAAGTGCATTGCAACTTCTACAAAATCATTGAGCGAGTGCGGTATTGCAAACTACTATCTCTACTTTTTATAAGAGTTCCTGGTAGCTGGGTGAAAATATTGTATAATCTTTAAGCACAGCAGAATCAAAACCAATCTACTTTCTATCACTAGGAGGCTGAATGCAAATCACATGGCATGGACACTCTTGCTTTCGATTAACAGAACGAGGTATGGCAACCGTAGTAACCGACCCTTATAACCATGAGATAATCGGTTATGAAGAACTTGATATGTCTGCCGATATTATTACCATTAGTCACGATGCTCCCGGGCATAATTACACTGAAGCTATTAGCAAGCGCAAGACAAAACAACACATCTTGAGCGGTCCCGGAGAATACGAAATTGGAGAAGTATTCATCACCGCTATTCGTACCAATGGCAAGAAACGCGCAAAAGATGATCTTCGCAATCACATGTTCATCTTTGACTACGACGGGATTTTGATAGCTCATCTCGGAAATCTAAAACGTGTTCCGAGTCAATCTGAGGTAAAATCCATAGCCGGAGACATCCAAGTGGCTCTGGTGCCTGTAGGCGGAGGGAGTGGATTGAATTCCTCTCAAGCCGTAGAAGTGATCCGCATCTTAGAACCCAGCTATGCCATTCCCATGCACTATAAAACGGCAGAAAGCAAAATGGATCTGGCTCCTTTGAGTAATTTTACGAAAGAGATGGGCCTAGAAAAAATAGAACCCCGCTCTTCTTTGAGCGTCACTAGCTCCAGATCATCTAGCGAGACGACAGTCGTCATCTTGAGCTACGAGAAATCTTAGGAATAGTCAGCCAGCACAACAAGGAAAATAATTTTGTCTGTAAAACTGATAATGACCTGGGATATTCTACCCAATCGCGAACAAGAGTATTTTGAATTCGTGGTTGGTGAATTCATCCCTGAAATCAAGCTCCTCGGAATAAGGCCTGTAGATGCCTGGTATACCATGTACGGCCAAGCATCGCAAATTATGGTAACTGCCAAAGCAGACAGCCAGGCCGCTTTAGAGGTAGCAATGGCGTCGGGCGAATGGAACAGACTGGTCGACAACCTGCTCGACTTTGTTGATGACTTTTCATATAAGATCATTCATGCTCGACCCGGCTTCCAGCTTTAGCCCCCTCCCTCAGGAACGCGGTTCCTTTAAGGAACCGCGTTCCTGAGACGTTCCTTTATGAATCTCATCATAGACGCTCACCAAGACCTCGCTTGGAATATGCTGACCTTTGGACGCGACTACACCCGCGCGGCCCACGAAACTCGTCAAATCGAAACCAACAAGCCAGCCCCCCAACACAATGGTCAGACCCTCCTGGGATGGCCCGATTACCAAAAGGGGAAAGTGGCCCTCATCTTCGCCACCCTTTTCGCGGCCCCACTCAGGGCCAAAGGAGGCGCGTGGGATACCCAATCCTACAGCACCCCGGCCAGAGCTAGCCAAAAATATCGCGACCAACTAGATGCCTACCACCGCCTTTGCGAAGAACATCCCCGTAAATTCCATCTAATTTTCGACCACTCTGACCTGGACTTCGTCCTGAACTCGTGGAAAAGCCAGCCGGACTCGGCCCCTGTGGGATTGGTGATTCTGATGGAAGGTGCCGAGGGCGTGCGTTCTCCTGGGGAATTGGCCCTGTGGCAGAAAAAAGGCCTGCGGATGCTGGGCCCAGCCTGGGCGGGAAACCGCTTTTGTGGCGGGACGCGCGAACCCGGGGGGCTGACCCCGGCGGGATACGCCCTCCTGGACGGGATGGCCGACCTCAACCTCACCCTAGATGTCAGCCACATGGACGAGCGAGCCGTCCTCGAGGCTTTAGATTATTATCCCGGCCCCATCATTGCCTCTCATGCCAACGCCAAGGCCCTCTTGAAAAACTATTCCAGCAACCGCCATCTCACCGACCGCGTTATCCAGGGTCTCATAGAGCGCGAGGCAATTATCGGCATCATTCCCTACAATCGTTTCCTAAAAACCGGCTGGAAGCTTGGCGACGACCGTTCGGAAGTCACCCTCCAAGACGTTGTCGCCCAAATAGATCACATCTGCCAAATTGCCGGCGATGCCCAGCACGTGGGAATCGGAAGCGACTTCGACGGCGGTTTTGGTCTTTCCGCGGTTCCGGCCGAAATAGATACCATCGCAGACTTAGGTAAATTAGCCCCCATCCTCGCTCAGAAAGGCTATAGCGTAGAGGACGTTAAGGCTATTTTGGGCCAAAACTGGCTCACTCACCTTGAAAAAACACTTCCCTGAGGCAATCACCAGTGAAACAACCAAACCACCAATCACCCAGAAAATGGGTTCACATCGGACTCCTCATCACCGCGCTCGGTTTTTTCGTTTTCATCCTGGGCGCCGACCCCGGCATCTTCAACTTGGACAGAAGCCCAACTGTTGGCTTTGTTCAAAGCGCCACCTTTTCATTTGGGCTGGCAATTATTTGCATTGGAGGCTACATAAGCCTGAAAGCGAGTAGACAGGCATCTTACGAACAAAGTCTCCTCGAAGATATAGGACTTCGCCTGATAGGGACCGGATACCTGGTTTCATTAGTCTCCGCCTTAGCGGATGTTTTTGGTCTGGGGACTCAATCTTGGCCCGCCCTCCCATTTTTAGGCCCTTCCCAGGCCGCCGGAGTCGTGATTGGAGAAATCATCATCGCTATAGGATTTGCCATGTTCATACCCCGTCGAGATTCGTCCCACTAAGTCTTGACTACGCTCGAGCAGGATCGGCAGTTCCTGCGGGTGGAGTCTGGGGAACTGGCGAACCCCGTGGATTTTTGGGGGGGACGGGGGGGTGGGGCGTGAGACCAACCCCCAGGCGTGGCACGCACGCCCAAGCGGGGAAAAACCCTGGGGGATGCGAAGCGGGGGTGGCGAGGTTTTGCCAATCCCCATCCGCTTGCGCCCCCGCCAATCTACGCCTGAGACCTCGGAGGTCTCCAAGACCTCCGAGGTCTCAGGCACAATACCTTGGAGGATATAAAAATGTCTCATTCTGATGGTTCACCTGATACAAATAGACGTACCTTATATCCAAAAGAAAACATATTACAAAGAATATTACGAACAATCAGACCTCTTTTCTGGCAAAGAAAGATCCCCAACGCTTTTTGGACCATAGCGAGCTTTTTTTCCTTGGCAGTGAACATCATTCTTATAGTGATCCTCATCCTGCTTGGAAGAGAATTATTTGCCATCAAAAACATCGTCAACGATCAACTCCTAACCGGGCTGGCGACCAATTTTAAAAAGATGGACGAAGCTAAAATCGCCACCACTATAAGTGTAGAAGACGAAATCCAGGTCAAGTTTGACCTTCCTGTACAAGCAAACACCATGGTGACCTTGACAGAAGATGTCCCTCTTAGAGCCTCTGTAGGAATAAATACGCTTCTCTTTACTATCAATGCCCCGGCAGATATTGTTCTCCCCAGGGGATTAGAATTACCCATTTATTTGAGTATAATGGTTCCCGTAGATACAATGGTGCCGGTGAATTTAACTGTCCCGGTCGATATACCTCTCGCTGAGACAGAACTACATGAGCCTTTTGTGGGCCTCCAAGACGTTGTTAAGCCTTATCAAGACCTATTGACCCCCCTCCCAAATTCCTGGGAAGAGATCGAGCTTTGTAGGACGATCCCCGGTTGTGAAAAATTATTAGACTCTCAAAATTCTCTACCCTCGCTTGACAACCTCTTGCCAAGCGAGTAGAATGTCGGTGCATTTTGGAACTACCGAGTGCATGCCGAGATAGCTCAGTTGGTAGAGCACGCGACTGAAAATCGCGGTGTCCCCAGTTCGATTCTGGGTCTCGGCACTGCTCATGCGGGCGTGGTTCAGTGGTAGAATGTCTCCTTGCCAAGGAGAAGATCACGGGTTCGAATCCCGTCGCCCGCTCTAAGTTCAAGCTGTGGCTGGTGGCAAATGGCTGACTTGTGACAACAGCCATATTCCACCAGCTTTTTTCATGGCGACGTGGCCAAGTGGTAAGGCAGAGGTCTGCAAAACCTTCATCATCGGTTCGAATCCGATCGTCGCCTTTGACAATTCTAAATTGAAGTCTGCTTCTGATGACTTCATACTTTTAGGTCAATGGTACGGAGGGATTCTAATGCTTACAACTACTCTCCCCAAATATATCTCCATTTCTGAAGCTACAAAGCGGATTGGAGTACCTGAAGCCGTGTTGCATGACTGGATTCAAACGGGTAAAATGAATGCAGCTCAGTTACCTGATGGAAAAATAGCAGTCATGGAAAACACGATGAAAGAAATTCCCAAATACATCACAATATCAGAAGCTGCTCAACGTATTGGCACAACCAAAGCCAAATTAAATAAATGGCTTTCTGATGATGCCAATAAATATCAAGTCGATGCAGTGCAACTTTCCGATGGTGAGATTGTAGTTGCAGAATCTGCAATATCGAAACTACGACCATTACTTGGCAAGAAAGAAAATCTCGCCCTTTACCGAAAGTTTAATCACTTAGAATGTATTCCCATTAGTGTTAGTGCAGCGTCTCGTAAATATGATGTTCCGCATCCCACTATTAGTCGCTGGTCGAAACGTGGATATATAAAAAGACTTGGAAGAGATGGTCGTAAGGTTCTACTTGATGAACAAGACGTTGCTTATTGTGTAACTGTATATGAAGACCAAAATGGTGGTCGAGGGCGGCAGGTATTTACTGCCAACGGTGTCCCCCTTACAAAACGTAGACGTAGATCTCTTGTAGCGTCTAAGGGACCGTGATTAAATAACTTTCCCATTTAATAGGGAGAGTGGAACAGCTCGATAGTTCCAAGCAGGCAAGAAATCGTCGAAGGCGATGCGCATATTCTCTTTGAAGTCGGCTACGACTTTGCGACCTGTTTGGTAGGCTTTATCAATAATATGCACAAATGCCGTTAATCCGGTTTTAGTATGAGTTTTGTCCATCAATTCTTTGACCAGTCCTACCGAAGTGAAAATCACGCCTTGACAGGCACGGGTAACGTGAGGGAAGAAGCGGTGTTCAATCGGGTTATATTTCGAACAGTAGGGCGGGTAATGTGCGATGCGAATTTCGATGCCGATCTCATCGGCCAGGATTTGAAGGTCTTGTTTGAAGAGGTAATGTCGCGAACTATTGCTGCCTCCCCCGTCACAAAGAACCAAAATGGAAGTGGCTTCTGGATAATGTTGTTGCCCGTATGTGTACCACCAGTGACGGAAGCTGTCACACGCAAACTCACTTGTATCATGACTTGTTCCGATTTGAATGTATCCGGTATTGAGACCTATATCGTAGAAACTATGCGGGATAATGATTCCATCAGCAAAGCTATTGAAGTCATGGTCGTAGGTTTGTAGTTCTTCCAGAGTGTAAAGATGTCCATCCCGGTAGAAGTTACCCAAATGCTCCTTTTTCTTGGTGTCCATGCTGACAACTGGATAGCCAGCCTCCTGATATTCAGCCACCAGCCGAGCGATTTTCTCAAACTGCTCATTGCGGTGGGCGACTTCCTTCATCGTGCTTTTCTTTTGAGCTTTCCGACGCCTATAGCCGTGTTCCTTGAGCAATCGGCGCACTATCCACTTACTCACCCCAATGCCATGGTCTTCTTGCAAGGCTTTGACGATTTCCCCATAAGTCAAGTTCGTCCAGCGCACCTTCTCATCCATCGGGTCTCCGGCTGTATGGTCTTTCAGCACTTCCAAGAATTTCTCATTGATTTCTATCCATTTCTCCTGATAGGATTTCCGTCCAGCGCCCGGTTCTCGAATGCGGTCGTTCACTTCTTTCCCGGATAAACTACTTACCTCCTGCGCTCCTCTGCTGACCGTGCGCCGACTACAACCCAGCACTTTTGCGATATAGTTTTTCCCACCATGTCCTAGCTTCAGTGCTTCTATTCCTGCATAGCGACGGCGGTCTTTCTCGTTCAGGTTGTTGTAGAAGTTGCGCATATTTTCTTCGATTTCGGGTGTATAGGTTTGCATGGCAGTCTCCTGCTGGTTACGTATCGGATGAATATGTTGGTTTTTCTGAAACCAGCATGATACCTCAGTTTGCTGCCTCGACAACCTTTTTCATCTTTGAAATGCGACAGTTATTTAATCACCATTCCTTAGCGAGACCAACCTGAACGTAACACTCATCCTCAGCGTGGTCGCCGTGGTTGCGGGCCTTCTCCTCCTGGGGATGTTGGGGAGATTCGTCCTCCCCGGCCAGGTGCTGACCTGGGGGGAATGGCAACTGCTCCGGCAGCGAGCGGCCTACCAGCGGGAGGTGGTAATCCTCCAGCGTGCATCGGATAAGCTAACGACGATGGTCAACCAGGAAGACATCGACCCCATCCACGCCCAACTTGCCAGCGAGCAACTCGCAAGAAAGTTCGAGGATGTTTCCCTTATCCCCCTAGATGCTCCCCGCCAGGCATTGTTGGAAACAGTTCAAGCGATCATAGATTGGTCGTTGGGGCATTCCAAGCAACCGGCCATAATTGCCCAAAAGCACGCCAACCAACTCGTACTCCAAGCCTCGCAATGATTGATGGTGATGGCGACAAGTCTTCAAGACCGTTCCCTGCAAGATATGCTGACCGAAGAACGGCAAATGCGCTCCCTCAGCGACCAGGCGCGGGGCCGGTACGCCCAACTGCTGCAAAAGCTCGCCCAACAGCTCCTGGGAGAGCGGCTCAAAGAAGTCAGACGAGATGACCCCCAAGCTACCCGGGCCTGGTCAGCGTCCCAGTGGGAAGGCTTTTTCGCCCAGCTTGACCACCGCCTACCCCAACAGACGTCCACCTGGAACCGCAGAAACGGCAAAGAGAGTAAAGCACTTCAAGAAAAGTTAGAGCAAAACCATCACTATCAGGACTACTCGCCCGATCTTGAGCTGAAAGATATGGATAGCAGTCTGGCTTGACACACGTTAAATCATTAATCAGCGACAAAATCCCATTGCTACTATCAATCTCTGCTGCTAAATGCCCACCCCACACCTGCCACCAGGCAGTAGAACAAGCACCACAGTCAACAGGACAATCCAAGCAATTCTCAAACGCTGCACACACTCCATCTCCGCACAAGTCCACTGTCACCTCGACCGCATCTTCTGCCACATCAGTGCAAAAATTATCACAGCTGAGTAAGTATGTATAAGTGCCATTCACATCTGCTGTCTCGACTTGACTGTCATTCAAGGCCACGGCGCTGCCATCCAGCGTGCAATCATCAGCATTGGTGCTAGTCCAGCTAAGAGTATAGTCATCATCAACTGTGATGGGTCCATCAGAACCATTAACCTTGATATCAGCATTAATTGTGCCACAGCCAACCGTCACAGTAATAGAATCAGTGTCGCTATTACCACATGTATTTTGGCAATAAAACTCATAGTAGTAATCGCCAGAGCCTTGCTCGGTAAAAGACTGACTGCCATTTAAACCAACTGACAGACTGTTGAGAGTACAAGAATCAGCATTAGCACTAGCCCAACTCAAGGTAAAATCATCATCAACCGTGATGTCAACATCTGAGCCATTGGCTTGGATATCGGCGGTAACGGTACTGCACGAGCCAGAACAAACTCCACAATCTGCCTCACAGGTATTACAGTCCTCAGTAGAGCTACAAGTGCCATCACCACAAGTGCCAGAGCCAGAATCATCTGGTGGGGTGCAGCAATTGTTCCAGACGGTGTCTACGCAGTATTCGTAGTCCTCAATTTCAGCTCCCTTTGTACAACCAGCGCAGGTGCCAAGGTAAAATCCGCCATAAGGGCTAGGAGGATCATCTACCCATCCACAGCCCGTGCCGTTAGTGTCATCGCAGGCAGCAATAGTTTGCAAATTATCACCCTCTAAAGAGCAGGTGTTGCAATCAGCATTGGCTGTAAGATCCCCATCACAATAACAACCGGTATATTCATACTCACCAGTCCCGATCCGGGTAAACTGCCCACTATCTACGATACACTGAGTGGGGCCAATGCAGCCTGAGCCTGGACTTGAACACATGATGCAAATCCCCCCACACTCACCTGGAGGCATATCACAATATTCATAAGTGTAAGTATCACAAGCTGCTTGGGTTGGCTTAGCTAATAACTGCCACCCAACTACAAATATCCCCACCATCACCAAGCTAATCAAGATCTTTTTCACCATTTACACCCCACGATCACTAATTGACTAGCCACTAACTTAGCTGCAGTTAAATCCTGATCTAGTTTTACCAACACATGACGATCGCTCGCGATCTGCCCCGCCGCCTTGTTATACGGCCAGACTTTTTGATTGGTCCAATAAAACTCTTCTCTGGTGGGTTGGATGGTGATATATGCTTCGCTCAACGCTACTTTACTACCATCATTAGCTTGATAATATTCTGGCCAACACACAATTTCATCCAGTTGATTGAGATCAACTGTGACTGGCTTAGTGCCCAACACATCATTCTTGGTAGGCTTGATAACTAATGAGCGCTCAGTAGGGACAAAGCGCACTACTTCTCCTCGCAAAGTCTTGAGTGCAGTGTATAAACTCGCTTCTTGCTTAATATCAAGCTGATCTGAATCTTGGACTGGATCTAACTCCTGACGCTCGACATCAAATTTATCAAACTGGGGTTTTTGTTGCTCCATTGGAGCTTCAAGCTGTAAGTGAGTAATCCGGTCTTGGCGTAAATATAAAAACCAAATAAAACCAGCTATGATTAAACCTAATAATCCAAGAAATAATAAGAAACGCCATAAATCAGACCGACTCATGTCTTCATCATAGCAACAAATAACTGTGGTTGACTACCGGGATTTATATCAGTTACTGAGTGTTGGAATCATCAATGAAATAGCTCAGAGCTATAAGCAACCACTCCGCACCCATTTTGGAAAAAACTGCTTTTTCATTTTTCAACAGCAATAAGTTTAAATCTTCTAAAGATGTCAGTGAGCCGTTTACCTCAGTTGCTTGATTGAATGTTAAAGAATTGTTGTCACCCCCTACCTCAACCGCAACTAAAATCTCATCTCCCACTGCAAGTTGAACACTATGGTCACCGGTGCCAGTATGACCTGGCAAATCAAACGTCAACGCACCATCAGCTGACTTTTGGCTCACTCGATTCAACATACCACTTCTTTCTGTAATCTCAGCCACATCACCCTCCTCATCCAGCTGTTGGAGCATTTGAGAATGATGGCCCCAAATCAATAGTATAGAGTGATGCTCGCCAACTGAATCCTCCCATCCGCCAAGCATCCAATTATGTTTCTGCCACTGACTAGTGTCTAACACCACCATCTTCATCACCTCAGCTGACACCTCAATCGCCGGAAAGTTGCCCTCCGCATCAGCATGAATTGACGCCGCCACCTTCTCAAACCCATTTGTTCGCGCCGCAAACTCCGCCAAAGTCATCATGTTGGGAAAAACCTCACCATTCTTATCCAGCGGAGCTGGACTAATCTCAATCACCTCTCCCTGATAAATAATCACCTCCACCTCCTGACCTGTCTCTGCACTGGTGGTGCTGTAAACATGCAGCTCCTGCCAATCGGCTGAATCCTCAGGCAACGGCAAGACCGCTCCTGGCTCTACTGTGGGGGCGGGGGAGAGAGTGACCGTCGGTTCTGGCGTGGCGGTGTCTTCTGGCGTCTCAGTCGCCGTCGGCTCCTCCTCCACCTCATCACTAGTCGCTGTTGGCAGGGTAGTCGTTATCCGTTTTGGGACATCGGTTGCGGTTGGGGTCGGCGGCGGTGTCGCACAGGCGGGTAACAACAAGACAAGTAGAAAAATCAGGGGGGTAATTAGCTTATTAGCCATAAGGTTGTCTCCTTATTCTTAATGTTTTAGTCAACATATTGTAACATCGTTTTTATCCCCCATCCGAGCCAAGCAGCACACGTTCCAGATTTTCTTTGGTCAGTAATTGGATATCAAAACTGGGCCTCAAGAATACCTGAACATCGTCCAGAACTTGATTCCAGGCCACCGTTTGGAGGCGTTCATGGGTGATGGCTCGCCAGTTAGTTTCTGTGAGTTCTGGCCCCGCCCAATCCGATTGTTGAAGGGCATGATTGAGCATCACCAAATTGGGGGACGGCCAGTTTTGGTCGGAGAGATACCAGAGCAAATCAAAAAAATCCCGGCCTTTTGTGTAGCTGCGCTGCAAAACAGCGTGCAGTTTTCCGGCTAGAAGGCTGGCCTGGTCGTGGTGTTGAAGTTGGAGAACGACAAAACGGCGCGTCACTGTGGTTTCCAGTTGAGCGCCAGCCGGGGGATTTGTATCTACTTCGATCTTTACGGCCAAGACCTGGTTGCGTTGCCCAGACAAACCCAGTTCATACATTAAACCCGGAAAGCGCACGAAGGCGCTGTGAACTGTCTTCTGATCATTGACTTTCAACTCAACGGTATAGCCTTCGGGAGTCAGTTCAGTACGGATAGCTTGAAGGTAGCGTCGGAAGTCATATTCTCCTGGGGAGCGTTCCAGGGCAAAATCCAGGTCTTCGGAGTATCTTTCGTGAGCATATAAAAAGCGTAGCGCTGTACCACCGTGGAAAGCCAGCGAGAGCATCGCTCCACAACTCTGCAAAGCTCCTAGGATACGCGCTTGGAGATATTCACGGGTCACATTGAGGCCTTGGGTCGGATCGAGTGCTTCTTGAACCTGTTCGGCTAGATAATCTTTCATAAGCTTTCATACTCCTGTTCAGTTTCTACAAGTGAGAGGATCACTTCTAAGGCACGGTATAGCTTGGGGGTATCGAAATGAGTTACCTGCTTGTGAAGCTCATCCAAGTCAAACCGATCCAGGTTTTGTAGGCGCAGTTCTTTCAGGTAAGCGGGGGCATCGCCTCTCGGTTGCAAGTAAATCAGGTCGAGTAATGCTTTTTCAGGCCTGGCAACCAAGGCTTGCTGTTTATCGACCAATTCAGTCATCTCATAACCGCGCAATAGAGTGGGTTTGATATGTCGAAAGTGGTATACGCCAAGCGGTGTTTTCCAAGAAGTGGGACGCGCTCCCGTTACGCTGATAATTTGGGAAACAATTTCAGGAATCAGGCCATAGAACCCCAGCGCTGATTGGCAACTAACGTAAGAGGCTTTATGAAGACGGTTGGCGACCAGGAAGGGGTGCGGTTTGATTTTCTGATAGGGAGGAGCAAGAGCGTATAACCCCCGGCGCAGTTGGTAAATGCGCCCGGAGTTCTTCCAACGTGTGAGCTGCAGGTGCACGTTGTCTGGTTTGACCTCTCCGGCCAGAAGCAGGGCGGATTCAAAAAGGGGTTCATTTCCTACTAATTCCAGTAATCGCTCAAATTTCATATTCTAAGTTTAGCATAGATGACAAGTTATTGCAATAGCTTTCTGTGATCTTCTCCTTTCTTTTACCCTGATCAGCACTTGTAGAAGCAGCGTTACCAGTGTTGATTAGGAGAAACGAATCTCCTAACAGACATTATCAGACGTACAAAATACTTTTTCGCGAAAAGTTACTTTACCAAACGGAGGTAAAACTATGGCTAGACTAGCCGCACGTGCAAAATTGTTGTATTACCCCACCCCTGCCAGCGTGGTCGATAAGATTTCGTCTTATTTCCATGCTACAGCCCCTTACCGGGTTTGTGATCCTTGTGCAGGAACCGGGGAAGCCTTGACCGGCCTGGTAACAGGCATCGGTCAAGCAGACGTAGAAACCTGGGGAATTGAACTCTCCTACTCACGAGCAGCGGAAGCTGAAGAAAAACTCGACAAGGTGCTGCCTGTCTCGTTTTATAGCGTCAGATGGGGAAGTCGCACTACGAGCATGATTTTCAACAATCCGCCCTATGACTGGAGTCAACGGGAAGACACTGGCGGGCGCAAAATTCGCCACGAGCGGCTATTCGTGATTGAGTCCACACCCAGGCTGGTTGATGGTGGTCATCAGATTATCATCATTCCCCAGGAACATGTTGGGAGATGAAAAACTCGCCCGGCATTTGCTTGGCTGGTATGAGGATTTGGTGATTCGTAAGTTCTCCGGTGAGGATAGGTACGAGCGTTTTAAGCAAGTGGTCATTCTGGCCATTGGCAAAAGGCGCGAGTATGTTCATTCTACAAAAGATGGCGTGAATTCCATCACGGCTCTGGCTGACGCGGAACGGGTTTCGTTGTTCACGTTCAAGCCGAGCGGGACCCCCCTTTTCAATATCCCCCCTACCCCACATGCAGGAAAGTTTGAGGCCGCAATCCTCGGCCCCCAGGCCCTGGTCAACCGGGCCGCGGACACCGCCCCTGACACCTCACGCTTGATGCAAGTCCGCGCCCCGGGTGCGCCCATCCAGCCCATTGTCCCTGAAAAGATCGGCCATATCTCCATGGAGATTTCCTCCGGTGAGGTGGGTACGATCCCCTTCGCGGGCATGTTGGCCAAGGGCAGCATCCACAAGGTGACTGAGGTCGTCGAGCGGGTGGATAAAACCGACGCCGATGGCCGTTACTCTCACACGGATGTGACAACCAGAGAAAAGCTGGTTACTCGCATAACGACTGTGGACGAAGACGGAGAAATGCAGATGCTCAACGACAGTGTCGCAGTTGGTGAGTTCATCACTGAGCACGCTGACAAGATAGCGGATGCACTTCTCACGCGCAACAAGCCCCTCTACGATTTCAAGCCCACAGCGCGTGAGTGGGATGTAGTTGGGAAAACCGCGCTTGGCTTGCCTCCTCTCCCAGGACGGGAGAAGCGAGGTCTCTTCGAAGCCCAAAAGCACATGGCTATTGCAGCCGTCCGTGCTATGCGCCACAATGGGCAAAGTATCATCATGGGTGAAATGGGTAGTGGCAAAACTGCTACCAGCGTTGGCGCGGCGGAGTTACTTGACCGCTGGCCTGTTCTGGTAGTTGCCCCTGGTCACATGCTGCACAAATGGGCGCGTTCTATTGCTCAAGCCTGTGACCCCGACGATCCCATCACCCCCCGTATCATCACCCGCTCTGTGCGGAACAAAGATGATTATTGGTGGGGAGGGCGCGTGGAACGCTTGGAAGAAAAGGGCATCCGTGTGATTGGTAAACGGGAGAGGTTTCAAATTCCCCCAATCAGTCGCAATGATCCTGGCCTGAGAGTTCGCTTCACTGTTAGTTGTGATAATGCTAAAGCTAAAAACGCGCTAAAGGTTGTCAAAAGCCTGTTCACGTTGCGGTCAAAGAAGTTCACAGCTATTCCACCGGAAATCACACTCCTCTCATCCCGTGAGTTGGAAGTTGTAGCCGTAGACCGAGATGATTACACACTCTTT
>DAOUWT010000351.1 GCA_030666985.1 Chloroflexota bacterium | reverse complement strand
GTTTTAAGAAAAGATTCATCAAAACGATTTGTCATTTCAGTAAACATAGCGAAAGGAACTGTAAAGGACAACTCGTCGGTCTTGAAAAATTTCCTTGCCGAAGGATCCCAGCCACCAATAACTGCCTTATTCAGACCTTTAGAAAGATAATGTAAGGGCCATGCAACAAGACTACCGCACGCAGCACTCCAGGGCGATACGACAACTTCAGGTTCATTTGTTATGAATGTCGCCAATTGGTGAAGACCACTCAAAACTTCAGGTCTTACAAAAAAAGTGACCAACTCCGGATTTTCTTCCCCTGTAAAACTGCTTAATGGTTTGAAAACGCAGAACTTGTGAGACGCCGGTTTTGGATCAACGTACTCAAACATCTGTTTCAACTTTTCCGGTGAATCACAATAAAATTCGCCTTCCATTCTATCTGGGATACCAGTGGAAACGTAATGAATGATGGTTTCAGTCTGAGGTTTAAGAAAGCCAAGCCAGAAAGCACCACCTGGACACCCGAATTGTTCCGCGGAAAAGTATGCCGCGGTTTTCTTTTTGCGGGCACGCCAGATATTTCCAATTACACATGAGAACTGAGTAAATACCGCCTGCCAGTCAATTTCATTTTTCATTTCCTTTTCACGCGTGGGAAGATCCATGGGTTTTGGTGAAAACCCGTCAGCGGGCTTTTCATTGGTGAAAAAAATGCCCATTGGTTCCTCGTCAAGACCTAAAACTTCAAGGAATTCCGGTAATGACTTTACTATCCCCTGGTTCATTTTAACCTCCCATCCGTATCATCAATATTTTTTTTGGGGCGCGCCGCCGCCCCTGACAGGCGGGCGCGATTTTTATACCCTCCGCGTCCGGGGGCTTGTTATAAGGGGCACTTCCTTCTATAAAGGAACCAGCCTATAGCTAATCCAACTGGAACAAACCACCATATCGGAAACCATATGGCAAATAACCCTATTAAAACTCCTGATTCATGGTGATTTATGTCGCCAAAAATCTTAACCAGAAAATACGATACCATCGCGAAAAATGGTATGAGCAGAAAGTATGAAACAAATATGCTGAGCAAATAATATTTGGTACTCGATACAGATGATCCGGGATATTTTCTAAGAAAACGAGGGCTGAGTTTGAAAAGAAAACATGAAAATATTGAGGTAATCAGCAGGCTATATATGAATAGGACAATGATCGAAGGTTCTTTTTGACCGATTGGCTCCATGATAAAACCGAGCAGCCATAACATCCCTATGGCAAAACTAATAGAGAATATCCAGCGAGCCAGATTCATGATATTCATTGTTCCTTACGGGCAGCTTTAGGAGCGTGGGTGAAGCGGCAAGAAAGCCACGTCCCTCTCGAAGCTATGGTTGGCCTATGAATTCAGTCAGAAGCCCGACATTTTTTGCGGCTATTAACTGTCTTTTATCTGATGTTAAAAAAAGATCTGCCTGCCATTCTAATGCACAAGCTACATGAAAAGAATCCATTGCTCGTAACACATTGTTTTCCAAAAGCTTCACTGAATGAGAAATTACTGATGGGGTTATCTGAATCACAGTCGCATCATGGACATCTTCTATAAGTTGACTTTTTAACTTCCGATAGTCATTGATTGACAAAATTCGTTCTCTCAGTCTTCGGTTAAGTCCAGAGATAATTTCAGGTACTAAAATGATACAAAGCGCTAACTCTGAAGCACGTTGAAGAAAAACTTCTACCTCTTCACTGCCATACTCTTGTACATATCTTTTTGCAAATGCCGAAGAATCAACTAATAATTTCATGTTGTTGCTTCTCGTTCTTCCAAAATGGCGGACGACAGGTCGCTTCCCTGCAACTTTAAGCGAATACCAGGCTTTTTCCAGGCTGGTATTCCTTGCAGCCTGTCAGAAAACGGGATTACTTCCGCAACGGGCTTTCCACGGCGCAAAAGGATAATTGTTTCCCCATGTTCTACTTCAGCTATAAAGCCTGATGCCTTTTTACGAAAATCCGTAAAAGAAACTGTTTTCATAAGAGTACCCCCAAATTATGAACATTGTACGCTAAAGTGTACAGATAAGAGGTCATTTTGTCAAGATCTTTTTAAGACCAATGATTCGGATTCAGCGGATCCCAACCCACAGGGGTGGGGTTCCGCTGCAATGAGTGATTAGGCTTTGACATTATTTTCCTCAATAACTTACAGCCAGCCACAACGCCATCCCCGAGACGACGGCGCAAAGCGGTGAATAAACCAATGAGTCATTCCGAGCGAACGCGGTGCCACGAACGCGCTTGAAAAAGCCGCAGTAACGAAAATCACCTACCGCCCGCAACGCGAATACTGTGGCGATCACCCACGTGCCAACGCGAGGCATCCACGTTTGGCCAAGGTTTGGAAAAGCACCTCGCCAAACAGAGATGACCGCACCGGCCAGAAGAGCGACGGCAACGATAAGCGTCAGTATTTTTCGAGGTTTGAAGAGAGGTTCGCCGTCCAGCTTTGGGATCGCATTTTCAAGACCCCACGTGCCGCCGAAAACCCAGTGAAAGTGGATAACAGAGAGAATCACGAACACGACGGCCAGAATAAAAGATGGTATTGGAATCATTTCTTTCTCGCGCTTCGGTCGAGCCGAATACAGCCTTCACCCGTTCAGCGGGTGGAAGGCGTGGCTCGATCCCCTCTGGTAATAAAACGCCGCACAGACTACCCGCTCAAGTTAACCCTTTTGTCAGTTGCCTTTCTGATTCTTATACTCAAGAATATCACCAGGTTGGCATTCAAGATGTTCGCATATGGCATCCAAGGTGGAAATGCGAATAGCTCTGGCTTTTCCAGTTTTAAGGATAGACAAATTTTGTTCTGTGATTCCAATCAATTTT
>DAOUWT010000109.1 GCA_030666985.1 Chloroflexota bacterium | reverse complement strand
GGTGGGGTGGGGGGGGGAGGGGGGGGGGGGGGGGGGGGGGGAGGGTGGGGGGGAGGAGGGGTAGTGGAGGGGAGGGAGGCAGGGGAGGAGGAGAGCAGGGGAACAGGGGGGCAGACTCCCCTAGGCTTGTCCTGAACATGTGAAGGAACTGGGGCCGGGGGGCGAGGTGTAGGGAAGCAGGAGGTTGTAATATGATAGAATATTGGTCAGAAAGAGCAAAAATTAGTGAAGATTAGCGAGGATTAGCGGTTAAAGAATCAGTCCACGTTTAAGTACCACCTTACCCAGGTATAAGACAGGTGTCAAAATGGATCATATTGCAATAACGATGAATGAAGAAGACCTTGAACGCTTTAAGAAGGCGCTCAGTCAGCGCTTGCCCAATTGGGAGGGGAAGCCCGGTATTCACGGTCACTTCAACAGCGCACGGGGGCACGCGGTAGGCTTGTGGGGAGAGCTTGGTCTTCTCAAATGGTTCGAGGCAAATGACCTGCCGGCGCGGTGGACGGGGGAAGATGATGATGGGATGGTTGATATAGAAATCTGCCAAAAGATAGGGGTCGAAACGAAGGCGCAACAGCTGCACAATTGGACTCCAGAACTCGCTACAACTGTTCAGAGGCGATCTTATGAGAACTGGCTTAAGAAAGACAATATGCGCTATGTAGTTTGGATAACGTGCTATGATCCTCTGTCCAAGGGGATACATCCCGTTTTGATAAAAGGCTGGAATACTGTTCAAGAGATTGGCGATTCTGGTCTTCATAAAATACGGGGGACTCTCCAGTATAGGACTTTTCCTCTCTACCACAAGCCGTCTAAGCTTATTCAGCGGCTCAGGGAAGATTGTGGGTAGGGGGAACAGGAAAACAGGTAATCAGGGAAGCAGGGGAGCAGGAGAGGAGTGGGGGAGCAGGGGAGCAGGGAAAACAGGGAAACAGGGAAGCAGACTCCCCCAGGCTTGTCCTGAACACGTGAAGGAACTGGGGCCGGGGGGCGAGGGAGCAGATGGAGCAGGTAAACAGGGGAACTTGGGGTTGGAATATGATAGAATTATCAGTGGTAAACAAGAATGGATGTCAGCACACTACGCGGTCATCCCGCTGCGTCAACAAGTCGAAAGTTACGGAGTTGCCGTATGAGAATGGTATACTTCAGTTATCAAAGCCAAAATATGTGAGGTGTCTATGTTAGTAGAAACACGTTATGAGCATGTCGTCCTGAACAAAGAACAAGTTCCTGTAATAGTGGGGTCAACAATGAAAGTAGTGGAGCTTGTATTGTCTAACCTTGCCTATGGTTGGAGCCCAGAAGAATTACACTTTCAATTTCCGCATTTGAGCATGGGACAAATATATTCAGCTCTCGCCTATTATTGGGATCATCGAGAAGAACTAGATCAGGATATTGAGGAACGTTTGGCAGCAACAGAACAACTTCGACAAAGATTTGGCGAATCACCACTTGTCACCAGGTTAAGCTCCAAAGGGTTGATTTGATGGCGCTTAAGTTTTACGTACCATCATGTACCCAATGACATACTCTTGCTTGAGAAAACATGGCGTTTTTTGGAATACTTATTTTTCTAGAATGGCTTTATCCAAAACAAAGGTAGCTTTGTCTTATGTCAAATCATCCTCTTGCCGAAGTATTTGGCTTTCCCACTACAAATTTATCTCCTGCCGCGGAACGTTTTCGCAAAAACAAACTCTGTCCTTACAACAATAAAGTGCCATCCTGCACAAAAGACAGAGCCAAAAACCCCTTAGGTGTTTGCAGCATTTACCATGGTGAGCAATTGGCAATAACATGTCCTATACGCTTTCGACAAGATTGGGTGATAGTTGAAGAAGCAGCTAGTTTTCTTTTTCCAAGCGATACTGCATGGACTTCTTTACAAGAAATCAGGCTCAATGACGTTCAAGGTAAAACGGCTGGTAACATTGATTTCGTGTTAGTTGCTTATGATGGTGTAGGACAAATCATAGATTTCGGTTCGCTTGAAGTACAAGCAGTGTATATCACTGGGAATGTGCGTCGTCCTTTTACGCAATATATGAGTGACAGAGAAGCCAATCAGGATATGATTTGGAAATCAACCCGAGTAAGATCTGATTATCTTTCATCGTCGCGGAAAAGATTAGTTCCCCAAATGCTCTACAAAGGTTCCATTTTGCAGACTTGGCGCAAAAAACAGACAGTTGCTTTACACAGAGCTTTTTTTGAAACATTGCCCGAATTGCCCGAAGTTAAACAAGAAGAAGCCGATGTTGCTTGGCTTGTTTATGAATTAGATTTTATTGAAGATCAGAACAGATTTCAATTGGTCCCATATAAAACAATCTACACACAATTTAGACCAGCGTTACAGCGAATAACCACTCCTGAAGCTGGATCAATAGATAAGTTTGTCAACAAGTTGCAGACAAAACTTGACAAAAAAATGGAGGATAACTACCCTCCCGATGCGCCTACTTTAGCGGACATAATCAATCAATAGTTCAATGGCCTACCAATTATCATTTTTCCCTCGAAGAAATAAAGTTGTAAACGTGGCTTCTGTGCCGTTTAGAAGTCCCTTCCGTTATCCTGGGGGAAAAACGTGGTTAGTTCCACGGATTCGCCACTGGCTTAGAAGTTTAGATTCTAAACCAGAAGTCTTTATTGAGCCATTTGCTGGCGGGGGGATAGTAGGATTGTCTGTCGCATTCGAAAACTTGGCAAAACATGTTGTACTCATAGAGTTAGACCGCCAAGTTGCGGCTGTTTGGGAAACAATTATCAATGGGAACGGTAAGTGGTTGGCTGAAAGAATTGAGAAATTCGATTTATCTTACGAGACAGTAAACGAGGTATTGGAAGCGACAAATCTAAATATCCAAGAACAAGCATTTCAAACTATTATCAAAAATAGAGTTAACCGAGGGGGGATTCTTGCACCAGGTGCTGGCAAAATGAAAAAGGGAGAGAATGGCAAAGGGATTGCTTCTCGCTGGTATCCGGAAACCTTGAGTAGACGAATCCGCAAAATACATCACATTCGAGATAAGTTGACTTTTATTAAAGGTGATGGGCTTGAAGAGATACGGAAAAACCTACAAAGACCAGAAGTCGTATTTTTCATAGACCCTCCCTATACGGCTGGGGGGAAAAAAGCTGGTCGCCGTCTTTATACTCATTCTGAGCTTGATCACGATGAATTATTCAGACTATGTAGTAGTTCGGCGGGTGATTTCCTCATGACTTATAGCAACGATGAAGCAACACGTCAATTGGCTCGTAAGCATAAATTAGTTGTGCAAGAAATTGCTATGAAAAACACACACCATGCCAAAATGACAGAGTTATTAGTGAGTCGTAATTTGGATTGGCTTATATATTGATGTAAGCAGAACACAACCCCATGACCCCCCGCCAACGATTTCACAAAACCCTCCATTACGGCAGCCCCGGCCAGATTCCCTACTTTGAAGAGGGCATTCGGGCTGATACTTTAGCCGTCTGGGAATCACAGGGCTATCCCTCGGGCGCAGACCCGCAGAGCCTGTTCCCTGCCGATGCGCGTGAGGAGATCAAATTAGACCTTGACCCTCACCCCAGGTTCAAGGTGTGGCCATCCACATTCAAGGAACTGGATTCCCTGCGGGAGCGGCTCGATTCCGCCGATCTGAGCCGCATCTCTGAAACTGGGCCGTAGACGAAATCGCCCCCCGCATCACCTCATCCCCTCCCCCAACTTACCATTCTCTAATATACCAATATACCAACTGTGCTATAATCGCCTTCGGACTATTAGAAAACAACAAGGTGAAAATATGCTAAACAAAATCATTCGCGTCTTGGGCGGAGACCCCCACAAGCGCAAACTAGAAGAATTTTCCGAAACCGTTGACCTCATCAACAGCTTAGAGGTTGAGTTTGAGGCATTCTCGTTAGACGAGCTGCGGGAAAAAACTGACCACTTCCGCCTCCGTTTGGCACAGGGCGAAACCCTGGACGATATTCTGCCAGAAGCCTTTGCCGCCGTCCGCGAGGCCAGCAAGCGCACCCTGGGATTGCGGCACTACGATGTCCAGCTCATTGGCGGCATCGCCATGCACCAGGGCATAATTGCCGAGATGTTAACGGGGGAGGGGAAGACCCTGTCCGCCACCATGCCCCTGTACCTGAACGCCTTGGCCCTGAACCCCAAGTGGGTGGATCAGGCGCGGAAGCGGTGGGGGGAGGGCCCGGGGGGCTGGGACTTCGCCCCCCTGGACGGGATACCCGTGTCCAGGGGCGTGCATCTCGTCACCGTGAACGATTACCTGGCCCGACGCGACGCCCGCTGGATGTCCCCCATCTACGACACCCTGGGACTGCGCGTAGGCGTCTTGCAAATGGCTGCCCGCACCGAGCACGGTAAAAAAGCCTTCCTGGTAGACTTGGAGAAAAAATCCCCCCACGAAGACCGTAACCAATTGGACATGGTGCTCCGCAAGCGGGTCTACGAGACCGATATAGTCTACGGCACGAACAGCGAATTTGGCTTTGACCATCTCCGTGACAGCCGGGCCATGAGCCTGGAGGGCCAAGTCCAGCGCGGGCATTATTACGCCATCATCGACGAGGTGGATAACGTCCTCATTGACGAGGCCCGCACCCCGCTCATCATCTCCGGCCCTGCGCACGACGACCCCGAATGGTACCGGCGCATGGCGCGGCTGGTGAAACAGCTCAACCCCGCCGACTACGAGATCAGCGTCCGGGACCGGAACATCACCCTCACCCCCCTGGGAGAGACCCACGTCGAGGAAATCCTGGGGCAGCCCCTCCGCAATCCCGACCGCCCCGAAGATATCACCCCCGAACAGGCCCGTTTGTTGGGATACCTGGAGCAGGCCTTACGCGCCGAATACATTTACAGGCGCAACAAAGATTACATAGTCCAGACCGCCAAGGTAATAATTGTCGACGAGTTCACCGGACGCCTGATGCCGGGCCGGCGTTGGTCGAATGGCTTGCATCAGGCCGTGGAGGCCAAAGAGGGCGTCAAGGTTCAGAGTGAGAGCGTCACCTATGCCACCATCACCATCCAGAACTATTTCCGCATGTACGAGAAACTTTCGGGGATGACGGGCACGGCTGTTACCGAATCGGAGGAATTCAACGAAATCTATAATTTAGACCCCATTGCCATTCCCTCCAATTTGGATTACGCCGCCGAATGGACCGATGCCCCCTTGGTCTCTTTGAAGGCTAAAGAAACAGACAGCGGATTTGAATACACCTATTACGCTGATGAAAATGACCCTGAACAAGAAGAACTTTTCTGGAAGCGCAAAGATTACTCGGACATGATCTACCTGGCCGAAGAGGCCAAGCTGCGGGCCATCGCTGAAGAGATACTTTACCTGCACGTCACTGGCCGGCCTGTGCTGGTGGGCACTACCTCGGTGGAACTCTCGGAACGTGTCTCTAAGCGGCTGAGTGGATCCTCTATCCGCATGTTGGTCTATACTTTGCTCATCCGAGATGAGTGGATGCGTGCCAATGATCGCGTGCCGGATGGCCGGAAAATCCCCCAGCTTCAACCGCTTACGGCTCCTTTGGGCGAGTTGCGTACCACTGAGCTGAGAAACTTGATCAAGGATTTGAATTTGGACATATCCTTGAATGTAAAATCTCCTCAGAATATTAGCCGTTTGCTTCAACTTCTGAACTTGAACACAGAATATCAAGAACGATTCGAGCAGACCTTGCGCCGGGGGGTGAAACATGATGTTCTCAACGCCAGGAAGCATACGGCAGAAAGCCAAATCATTGCCGGGGCGGGAGCTTTTGGGGCTGTGACCATTGCCACCAACATGGCCGGGCGTGGCGTTGACATCAAGCTAGGCGGTGAGTTAGCCGAGGAGGTTTTAGCGAGCGTCAGTCGTATCCTGAAACGAGCCGGGTATGATGATCCCTACGACATGACTTTCGAGGAGCGGCGTCAGGCCCTGGAAGCGATGGAGGCAGAAGATTATGGCATTTACGAAACTGAGATCAACTACTTCTTGGAGCACATGAAAGACAAGGAGCGTGTCAAGGAGTTGGGCGGTCTGCACGTAATCGGTTCGGAACGCCATGAAGCCCGCCGCATCGACAATCAGCTTAGAGGTCGCGCCGCCCGCCAGGGAGACCCAGGGTCTTCTCGTTTTTATCTCTCCATGGAAGACGAACTCATGCGGCGCTTTGGCGGCCAGCAAATGGAAGGTTTACTCGGCCGTCTTAGCGTGGACGAATCTATGCCTATTCAGAACCGTTTGGTGGATCGCATAGTAGAAAGCTCCCAAACCCGGGTCGAGGGCGCCAACTTTGACATCCGAAAACACCTTCTTGAGTATGACGATGTCCTCAATCTCCAGCGAGAAAAAATCTACTCTCAACGAGAAAGGATTTTCACCAAAGGTGACCTCAGCGAAGACGTGACCGAAATGCTGGAAATCGAGGTCAGGCAGCGCGTATCGCAGGCTGTTGGAGAAAAAGAGGAAGCCTGGAAGTTGCTGGGATGGCTTTCTGAAACGCAGCCTACTCTCTCTCTCCATAAAGAAGTCTTTCCTTCTTACGCCATTCAACTTATCTTGGATCGTTTGTATGAGCAGCGCCCGAACCTAAGCAAAGAGCAGGCGCCCGAGGCTCTCTTAGAACTCGCCCGCGACGTCTTGAATGCAGAAGAAGAGCACATGCTGGAGAAGACAGAAAGCTTATTCAATCAGAGCGAAATCCGTTATCAACAGCAGCTTGAAGAACGCTTGGAAATTCTAGATATGTTCGTGGAAGGCTTGGGCCTGGATGAAGAGGGGGAGGGTAAGCGTGCTTCTTCCGAAATCAGCGCTGAATTGAGCAATTTACTCCGGACACGGATAAAACTTTCTAATGAGCAGTGGAGAGAATTAAAAGATGAAGGCTCTTTCGAGGTCAAGGAAGAAATTAGAACTCAGATAGAACAACATCTCAAACGCTTGGAAATCAAACGCCTGGTGGGTGGGACAGAACGAGTCTTGAAGATCTCCCTAGAGATGAGCCTGTCTGACATTGAAGAACAAGATTGGGACAACATTGCCGAGGTTCTTTTCGAGGCTGTAGGCAAACTTTATGCCCAACGTGAAAGACGCTATATTAGCGATCCCGTTGAAGGCCAGATTGCCAAGAGCATTCACTCTGCACTGGGTGACCTTCCCGGTGAGGCTTTATCCCGGCAAAATTTGATAGCCCTCCTGGGAACAATGCAAAAGGGACGCCAAGCTGCTTTCGACAAGAAGAGCCACCGCCGTGTGTGGGTTCGAATGAACCGCCTAAATTACATCTACTTTGCGGGCCAGTTATTGAAAATCAAAATGGAAGGGGGCTTAGAAGAGGATATCCTAACCCATCTCAAAAACGCTCAAAACGCTATCCAGAGGACGTGGGGAAGAAGCGAAGGTCTCCGTTTATCTAAGGTGAGTTTGTCTGCCCTCGAAGAAGGAGTACAAAATGACCTTCAGGAGGTATTAGGAGAAGACAACTTCGAGAAATTTGCTAACCAAGCCACGGAGGATCTGCCTTCAGAAATACAAGAGGAAATCGAGAATGAATTAGGCCGGGCCGCCTTGACCCAAATTTACCGGCAATTGCTCCTGCGGGTGATCTCAGACTTATGGGTCGATTACCTGACCGAGATGGAGGCCTTGCGCGTCAAAATTGGCCTAGAGGCTTACGGTCAGCGAGATCCCCTGGTCCAGTACAAGACACAGGCCTTCGAGATGTTCAGCAACTTGATGCACAACATGAGGATGAGCGTAGTTACCCGCATGTTT
This sequence comes from Chloroflexota bacterium, assembly GCA_030666985.1. Lineage (GTDB taxonomy): Bacteria > Chloroflexota > Anaerolineae > Anaerolineales > UBA11858 > B10-G9. Next base: position 119 of record DAOUWT010000109.1, on the reverse strand, counting down.
ACCTACCGTCCCCGCAATTTACAAAGCGTGCAAGCCGAAGTACCGAAAGGTGAAACAGAACGGGCAGGTGGATAGATTGGATATTAGGTATTAGGTATTAGGTATTAGGTATTGGGTAT
>DAOUWT010000116.1 GCA_030666985.1 Chloroflexota bacterium | reverse complement strand
AGGCATGTCATTTCGACGAGGTTTCGGCGCGGTTTTTGCCGAATAACGAGGAGAAATCTTTGGTTCAGTCTGTCATTTACTCCCAATGGAAAGATTTCTCACTCTTCGGTACGAAGCGCGTTCAAAATGACATAATCCCTTAACTAAATGACATTGACTAAGTGGTTAAGCCGTGACCTCAAGCGTGGGGGCCTGCTGGGAGCGATAAAGGAGCCACATAGCCCCCATGCCAGCCAGCGTGACCAAAAGACCTATGATCCAACCCAAAATGGGGATCGAGCGCAGGAGAATGTAAATCAGCACGCCGGCGACCAAGGGCCAGGCTTTGTGATCCGCGTATTGGGGGGCCAGCTTCTGGAGGACGAGTTTTCCACCCGCCACGGCCACCACGAGCTTGCTGATATAAGTGATCAACAATCCAAAGACAACCATTATCAATGTCAACCCGGAGAAACCAATCCCGAATACTGTTCTGGACAAGCCGCCCAGGGTGACTATGCCGAAGAAAATTCCGGCTGCCAAAATTAGACCGCCGGCGATGAAAGCTCCTACGTAGCCAATCACGACGACGACCAAGCCCCAACCAGTCGCAGGGAGCGCTTGGGACCGGACGGTTTCGGTGAGCTTATTGAACAAGGTTGGCAATTGCCATACCGCTAAAGCGCCTAGCAGCAGGAGGGTGATGAACTCACGCAGGCGAGCGATAGCCCAGTGCCCAACCACAGCGGCTGGGCTTCTTTGCGGAACATCAGGTGTTTCGGTGAGGTTGAATTTGACGCCATCCTCTGGGGATGCCTGAATTGCTTCCGCTTGTTCAGCAGGACTGGTGTAGGTCAACTTGCCGCCAATTTCAGCATCCTCCGAAATGCGGATGCCAGCCGGGACAATTGTGTCCACCCCGGGAGGGCCGCCGAAGGAAGGCATACTGGAAGAGTCTCCATCAGAGGCGTCTACCTCTGCCGTGACGTCTCCGCCAACTTTACCGTTCAATTCCAAGGCTCCCACTCCGGCCTTGACATCTCGGCCCACTTCGCCAGAAAGCAAGGCTTGGTAAGCGCCGACCAAAAGGTCACGTCCCACCATTGAGCCTGGTTCCGTGGTCAGGTTGAAGCCGCCATAGAAGAAGTTACGTCCAATCGAGGCTTCTTCTCCGAGCGTGAGCGTGCTGGCGCCGGAATATACGCTCCCCTCTACAGTGCCATTGATGGTGATGGCCTGGGCGCCTGCAACAAGGCTGCCTTTCACCGTCCCATTAACAGTGACGGTTCCGCCAGTAGCGATTAAATCGCCGTTGATAGTGCCATTGATTTTTACATTCTCGCCAGTGATGAAGAGATCGTCATCAATCACCTCATCGGCGCCTACAAATCCATCTTCATCAAATTCGACAGCCTTGGCCGAATTGGCAATTCCAAAGCTGAGGGTAAAGATGAGGACAATGGGCAAAAGATAAACTAAGAACTTGCGTTTGGGTGACATTTTTTCTGAACCTCCGTGGGTAAAAAGTGAAACGTGAAGAGTGAAACGTGAAAAGTGATGCTAGCTTGTTGTTATATACGCCAAGGGGAGAATAAAGTTGCAGACTTGATAGGTCTTGATTAACCCCATTTTATCTTTTTGTCTTTCTCTGCGACTCTGCCCCTCCGCGACTCTGCGTTAGGTCTTACCTTTTCTGCTCGAGGGGGATCGCCAGATCCCCCGGACTCCGCTATGCTTGAGCACCTGCTTGTTTTTTGGGGGAGAAGTGTGGACGATGAACCTAGTGGGAGCAGTGCCCAAAACACTCTTGAAAAAATCCTAAAATTCTTGTATAATTTGTACATAAAGGAGCATACAAGATGATCCAAACAATCAATTTATCAGAAGCGCGAAAAAACCTATCTCAACTGACCAATGAAGCCTACGCGGGTAATATAACCATGGTATCACGGCGTGGGCGCGAACTGGCTGTACTTATTGGCGTGAAAGAATATTGGCGGCTCAAAGAAATTGAAAGCCAGCAACGTAAACAGGATTTCGATATCTTACTTGCAGCCCCTGCCTCCTCTGCCTTAACCGAGGATGAAGCACGCCAATTAGCCGTAAACGCTGTGCGTGAAGTACGGGCAGAATGGAAAGACTGAAAGCTGTCATTGATACCAACGTATATGTTTCTCTGCTTCTCTCTCCACGCGGAGCAGGGGCCTGGTTAATGGCCATTTGGCGCGAACAGAAATACGCCATTGTAATTTCAGACGCGCTATACACAGAATTGCAAGAAGTTCTCAGACGTCCTCACATTGCCACAAAAGTAGATGTATATCGAAAAAGCGCATTGCTGCGCAGGCTGCATCGAGACGCCATTTGGACTCCAGGAACATTCAATGCCCAGGGGGTTTTGCCAGACCCAAATGATGATATGCTGATCAGCGCAGCCATAGAAACAGAGTCCGAGTTTATAATTACCTGGGACAAGGCCTTACACGGGAATTATCGGGGTATCCGTATTGTGAGTCCTGATGTTTTTATAGCCGTTGTTATATAACCAATGGCGCTAGTTGTTCTTGAGCTTTTACCAAGCGAATCGAATTCGCTGCTGGAATGCGAAATCCGCCTTCGCGGATTAGAACTAATCAGTACCAACCGACGTAGGTCGGTGTGTTTGCTAGCAAACCTGGCAGAACAGGGTCGATTTCTAATCGATTTCGCCTCTCAATGTCATTGAGTTAAGGGGTTATGTCATTTTGAACGCGTTTCGTACTGAAATAGGAGAAATCTTTCCGTCGTGAGTGAATGGCAAACTGAACCCAAGATTTCTCCTCGTTATTCGGCAGCAAACGCCGAAACCTCGTCGAAATGACATGCCTGGCTGCTTAACTTAACGACATTGACTCGCCACTCGCAACCCGCATCTCCTAACTCGCACCCAACGGCTCAAACTGGGCCGTAAAGTGCCGCATCAGCTCCGGCGCGTAAGTAATGCGATACCCCTTCAACTCCCCCCCACGCTTGGCGATGCGGCCCAGGGTTTGGGCCACGTAATCCATGTGAGTTTGGGTATAGGTCCGGCGCGGAATGGCCAGGCGCACCATCTCTAATTCGGGGTAGACCGTTTCGCCCGTGTCGGGATCAGGGTACGCAAACGCCACCGAACCCATTTCCACGCCCCGGATTCCCCCCTCCCGGTAGAGTTCCACTGCCAGGGCCTGACCCGGGAACTCCGCTTGGGGGATGTGGGGCAGCAATCCCCCAACGTCAACGTACACGGCGTGTCCCCCCACCGGCTCCACGATGGGAATCCCAGCCCCCTTGATGCGCTCCCCCAGGTAAGCCGTTTGCCCCAGGCGGTAGGCCAGATAATCCTCCCCCAGGCCCTCCCGCAGGCCAACCGCAATGGCGTCCAGGTCACGCCCGGCCAATCCCCCATAGGTGACGAACCCCTCCCGCAGGATCAACTCGTTGCACACCTTTTGGAAGAGTTCCTCGTCGTTCAGGGCCAAAAATCCACCAATATTGACAATGGCATCTTTCTTTGCGCTCATCGTCGCCCCATCTGCCAGCGCGAAAATTTCCTGCGCAATCTCCAGCGTGCTTTTCTCGGCGTATCCCGGTTCTCGCAGTTTGATGAAGTAGGCATTTTCCGCAAAGCGGCAGGCGTCGATGAAAAAGGGGATTTCGTGCCGGCAGTAGACCTCTGCGACAGCGTGCAAGTTTTCCATGGAGACTGGCTGCCCGCCCCCGGCGTTGTTGGTGATGGTGATCATCCCCAGGGGAATATTTTCTGCGCCAATTTCGGAGATGAAGTTCTCCAACTTTTCAATATCCATATTCCCTTTGAAGGGATACTGAGAAGAGATATCGTAAGCCTCGTCAATTACCAAATTGGTGGGCCGCCCGCCCCTGGCGCGGATGTTGGCCTCCGTGGTATCAAAGTGCATATTAGAAGGCACATATTGCCCATCTTTTAGAGCCACCGCGCAAAGAATGTTTTCCGCGGCCCGGCCCTGGTGCGTGGGCACAAAATGACGGAAGCCGAAAATATCGCCCATGACTTCCGCGAGGCGGTTATATGAACGCGCCCCGGCGTAGGACTCATCGCCCGCCATCATGGCCGCCCATTGGTGCTGGCTCATGGCCCCGGTTCCGGAGTCGGTCAATAAGTCGATGAATATGTTTTTTGCGTCTATTCCAAAGACGTTGTACCCCGCCTTCTGCAAAGCAATTTCGCGCTCCTCGCGGCTTATGAGGCGGATGGGTTCGGTCATTTTTATTCGGAATGGTTCGGGGGGATGGTGGTTCATTAGGGAAACTCCAAGAGTGAAAAGTGAAGAGTAATGAGTGAAACGTAAAACGTGACGAGTTGATTGTATTATGTCATTTCGAGCCATCTGCTCCCGCTGTGTACTCCTAGCGTAGCAAGGCGAGAAATCTTGCGTTCATCAGTGAATGATCAACTAAAACCAAGATTTCTCCTCGTTATTCGGCAACAAACGCCGAAACCTCGTCGAAATGACAATTACAACATTGAGTGAGGCGAGATGTCAGATTTTCAGGCCCAAGTTTAACATATTTCTCTTTATCGCCAAGTGACAAATCACCCCGTTATGGTATATAATACCTATATGACTTCTCAAAAGTGGCGCCGCATTCTAGTTGTGATCCTCTTTCTCATCGCTTTGGGATTCTTGCTTTGGGGATATTTTCCAATGGAGCATATTACCGAGACCCTGCCCCTCCCGCCCGGAAATTTGCGGGTCCCGACCCCCACCCCCAGCGGATTTATCCCTGGCATTTTAGCCTTGTTCTGACCCCTGAGAGTTTTATGTCTCCCAAACGAAACAAATTTTTTGCCGTATTCTTCATCTTGCTCTTTGTTGGAATTCTTGCCGGCTGCGCACCTCTCACCGGGCCAGAAACCGTTCAAGTGACCGTTGTTGTCAACGACGATGTGGAAGGGGAACCTGTAGTAGAGACTATTATTGTCACTGAAGAAGTGGTGTTGGAAACTCCTCTCCCAACCCCCACGCCCTCTGACTTGATCCCAGAAGTCTCAACCGCCCCGACCATCAAAGAAACCCGCCGCCTGGTTTTGGAGTGGCCGCCCACTATGCGTAAAGGGGACGCCAACCTCATTCGCATCACTTTGGAAATGGATGAGGATGGCGAAATCACTCCCACGGTGGAAATCGAAGGTCATGAGTCCAGCGGCATCGCAGTGACAATCCCAGACCTCTACGATTCTCATATCGTCAAGGTCAAGCCTCAACTCAACCTATCGGGGATTGCTTTTAGTCCCGCTGTGCAAACCGAAAAAACATTGCGGCGCGGCGAGAACGTCTCCTTTTATTGGAGCGTACACCCCGACGCGGAAGGTGACTACCTGGGAGCTGTCTCCTTCCAATTGAGTTTCATTCCCAAAGACGGGGGACAAACGACCACAATATCCCTGTCGGAGCAGATATTTGAAATCCGTGTCAAAACTTTGGGTGGCATGAGCGGGCGCACGGTACGCATCGTGGGGTGGGTGTTCTCGCTTTTGGGGGCGATCGTCAGCCTTGATGATATTATCAAGTTCATAAAAAAGCGGTTCGAGGACGAAAACGCTGAGTAATTTTGCTTTGCGCTGTCTGTTAGGTGTCTTTGGGATTTCACAGGGTACTCGGTTTGGATTACGGTATTTCAACCACGCTCGAGCAGGATCGGTAGCTCCTGCGGGCAAGGTACGGGGAAGTGCCCAGCTCAGAATGAGCCACCCTCCGAGCAGAAACTCATGCGGAACCCCGTGAATTCCTAGAGACCCTCTGTTTGGAAAGGTTGAATTGCAAAACAATCTAAGTTCGAAGGAGTAAACAGATGCAGAATGTAGCTATTGAACAAGGATTATACAAAAGGGTAGAAGAAGTTGCCCAAGAAGAGAATGCTAGTATTGGTGATTTGTTTTCCCAGGCAATTCGTCAGTATTTGTGGGACTTGGAACGAAAGAAAATTTCTAAAGAAACCAGCATTTACCACAAGCGTCACGAAGAATTGAAAAATCAATACTTGGGACAGTATATTGCTATGCACAATGGTCAAGTCGTGGATCACGATCAGGATTTTCAGATAGTGCGCCAGCGCGTGCGCAAACGCTTTGGACGAACTTCGATAATGATTACGAAAGTAGAGGAAATCGCTGAAAAGCCATTGACACGCCACGGCTTTTGCTTTGAAGAGAGTATTCAATGAAATATCCTTATGCCAACCACTATACTCCATCTTTTCCAATGATCCAGATACGGTTTTTCAACCCAGAAGAAGGTTTGAGTACAGAATCTGTGGGCGCATTGTTAGATACAGGCTCTGATGGTTCCCTAATTCCCATTGCTTATTTGCGACATATTCTGGCACCTGCTCTTAGGGATATGCGCATCAAGAGCCATTGGGGAGAGTGGCGATCTGTCCAATTATTTTCAATTGACATTGAGTTGGCAAATATGAGGCTTCCGGGGGTGTTCGTTGTAGGTGATGATTACGGAGATGAAATTATCCTAGGGCGCAATTTGCTTAATAAACTTCACCTTTCCCTTGACGGCCCCGCTGCTTTGACAGAAGTTTTGGGAATTTCCAAGTAAATGATTCTTCCACTCGCTCGCGCTGTATTGCAGGAAAACTTCGTAATGTTGTGGGTTACGTCGCGGTAATATGGGACAGGCACAGAAAAAGGATTTTAAGACTGGGGAGAGAATATAAAATGAGCGGCATATCTCAAGCTAATAAACCGAAAAAAATCCCCCGCAGCCTTGTGCCATGCTTCCAAGAGTATGATTTTGAAAAATTAGAACCAAGCACCCATGCAGACTTGATCATTGAACGGGTACTGGCCTATGGCGACAGAAAAGAAATCCACTGGCTTTTGGAGTGCTATGGGCAAGAGCGCGTAAATGAGTGGATAGAATACCTGGGAATTAGAAGACTACCATGGCGGCGTTACAACCTTTGGTGCGTGATCTTTGATATTCCCCCTGCACCCCGCCCCCGAACAGCGGAGCAACGTATATGGCCATATTAGAACCTGTTCATTGGAATGTAGTGACACCTCTTGCCCCTACAGAAACAGCGGAAGGTGTAAGAGTAGCCTCTTTAATTGACGTCGGCTTGATGAAAGTGGACGCCCTGATCAGTCGAGGAAGTCGAAAAGATTTCTACGATCTCTACTTTGTACTCCAGCAAATAACTCTTTCGGATTTGTTAGCTTTTGCGGAGAAAAAATACCCTTATGCGAGGGATTTTGAGTTGATGGTTGTAGAAAGTTTAGTTTTATTTGAAAATGCAGACCGAGATATACAGCCCACTATATTTGTAGATTTACCATGGGATCGGGTGAAGCAATTTTTTATCACGCAAGCAAGAGCTTTTAGCCAGTCATGGCTTGAGGACTAACGGAAAAACCATCTATGCTGTCTATACAAAAATTTATTCTTGGCCCAGTTGCCACCAACGCCTATCTAATTGCTGATACCGACACAGGAGATGCGGTCGCAAGAGATGCGGTCGCAAGAGATGCGGTCGCAAGAGATGCGGTCGCAAGAGATGCGGTCGCAAGAGATGCGGTCGCAAGAGATGCGGT
>DAOUWT010000158.1 GCA_030666985.1 Chloroflexota bacterium | reverse complement strand
TGGCTGGCGGCGGGAGGCGGCGTCCTGCTGGGGGGAGCGGTTTACGCGGGGGTGATTTTGGCGTTGGGGGTGAAAGAGGTGCGAGTTAGGGGTTAGGAGGTAGGAGGTGCGTCGCACTTTGTTGTTGAGTGCGTTGCACCTCCACAAGGAGACTTCGGAAGTCTTGCCGCACATCTCTCAAATCCGTTCCCTTCTTCAGCCGTTGTAGTCTTTGTACTGCTCCCACGCCTCTTCAAATCTAGCCTGCACTTCTGGTATTCCCAACAAATCGGCAAATTGATTCAGCCAATCACGAATATAGCCCAAGTCCAATTTCTCCCCTTGGCGGTAGACTATGCCCTGGATATCGCTCACATCTTGAGGTCGCCCGGCAATGGCTTTATGGATGATAAGGTCTTCAGCACTGCATAATTGGATGGTTTTTCCCGATTCCAATTCATATTCGACAGCGCGTTCAAACACCTGACCCTCATAGCCAAATGTGGCGAGAGCAATGTCCACGTCTACACCGTTGCTGGCTCCGACCAAAATCATGCGCGTCTCTTTAGCAAATTCAAGGGGATTTTTGACACGCGACGGAAAGTGCTCGGTAATCAGTTTTACAAGTTTTTGGGAACCTTCTTCAAGAGATGTGCCAATCGAGATGTCCACGTCTTGGGTGAAACGCTGATCTCCCCACTTTTGGACAGCCACACCCCCAATGACAGCATACGGGATATTGTGTTTATACAGAAATTGGTGAATCTCCCAGGCTGCTTCAAAACGCGGATTCATAACCCGGCCTTTTCCATTTTTACCATTGCTTTACGGACTTTTAAGTGATGCTCCAGACGAAATGGTTCCAGACGTTTTTTTTCCTCTGGAGTTAGTTCTTTTATTGATTGGTTGAGGTCATCGAAAATGGAGCGTGCTTGTTCTTCGGTCATGTTCGCCAGCCGCTCGCGTCGCTCGGATTCGGTGATGCGGTTGACTTCCTCAAAGCCGCGTAGTGTTTTTAGAACATTCTCTCGGTTTAGTTGGGTCATGGTGTTTTCTCTCCAGAATAGGACTGATTTTATTATATCATTTCGCCACTCACGTTTCACTCCTCACTCTTCACGTTTCACTCTTCGCTCCATTTAGAAATCACCTCATACACCTTATTATGGTCAAGTGGCTTAGAGAGGTAATCATCCATACCAGCGGCCAAACATCTCTCACGGTCGCCTTTCATAGCGTGGGCGGTCATGGCGATGATGGGGATATGCTCTTTCCCCACTTCACGCTCCCGAATGAGGCGCGTGGCTGTGAGGCCGTCCATCTCTGGCATTTGGACATCCATTAGCACCAGGCTATATTGCTTCTCGGCGACAGCCTCCACGGCTAGCTTCCCGTTATCCACCACATCAACCGAGTATCCGGCTTTGGAGAGCAGGGCCACGGCCAATTTTTGGTTTACCAGGTTATCCTCTGCCAGTAACAATTTGGTGCGCTGGCGCTTTTGCTCGGATATAGTGTGCCGGGTGACCAACTTCCGCTCGCGGTCTTTTACCTCGCGCCGCTTTTGCCCCAACACGGTCCCGATCACGTCCATAAGCTGCCGCTGCTTGGCGGGTTTGACCAGGTATCCCGCGCAGCCCATATCTTTTAGGCGGGCCGCGTCCCCGCGCTCCCCCATCGAAGTGAGCATGATCACTTCTGTCTTTTTACCTATCGAAGAGGCCTTGATTGCTTGTAGGGTTTCCTCTCCGTCCATGTCTGGCATTTGCATATCCAGGAGGACTACCAGGTAAGGATCATTTTCCTCTTTTGCTTGTTGGAGAGTATGCACGGCTTCCTTTCCGCCCTCGAGGACGTCCATCCTTACGCCATAGTTCTCTAACATCTTGCGCAAAATAATCCGGTTAGTCGCATTATCGTCAATGCCCAAAATGCGGATACCTTCCAAGGCGACAGGTTTAGAAACAAGGCTTTTTTCCTCTTCAGCTTGTTTCATAAAAACAGCCGTAAACCAAAATGTGCTGCCTGTTCCAAATTCGCTTTCAAGGCCAATTTCGCCGCCCATCATATTTGCCAGTTGAGAAGAAATTGTCAGCCCCAATCCGGTCCCCCCATAACGCCGGGTGGTGGAGCTATCGGCTTGCTGGAAACGTTCGAAGACGGCTCCTTGGCGATCTTGGGAAATACCTATTCCGGTATCTTGGACAGAGAATTTGACACTGACACTTTCCTGGTCTTCTTCCACAAGCTCCGCCCGGATGACCACTTCCCCTTTCTCGGTGAATTTGATGGCGTTCCCGGTCAGGTTGACCAAAATTTGGCGCAAACGCCCCGGGTCTCCCTTTAAGGATGAATAAATATCATGCTCTATCAGGCAAGCCATTTCTAAGCCTTTTTCTTCTGCTCGTTGAGCCAGAGTATGGGCTATCGCTTCTACCGTGGTGCGCAGGTCAAAGTCAATGATCTCCAAGTCTAATTGTCCGGACTCGATCTTCGAGAAATCTAAAATGTCGTTAATTAAAGCCAACAAGGCCTCTGCGCTGGAGCGGGCCGTCTCCAAGAAGTCGCGTTGTTCTTCGTTTAATTTAGTATCAAGGACAAGTTCTATCATGCCCATAACGCTGTTCATGGGAGTGCGAATCTCATGGCTCATATTAGCCAAGAAATCGCTCTTGGCTTTATCGGCTGCTTCAGCGTCATTTTTGGCCTGGATCAATTCGCCGATGTCATGATACAAACCGAGTACGCCAACCATTTCTCCCCCTACTACCACGGGAACGCCAAAAATCTCCACATCCAGCAGATAGCCATTTTTATGCTTCCGTTTTCCAAAGCCGTGGAGTGTGTTCCCACCGGCAACCTGGGCGGTATATGCCCGTGCATCATTTCGATACTCCTTTGGCGCGACCAGAGCATCCAGGTCTCGGTTTAGTATTTCTTCTTCCCGGTGCCCAAACAAGTTCTCGAAGGCGGGGTTGCAAGACTGAATGCGGTGCTCTTCATCTAGTACAACTATGGCTACTGGGCTGTTTTTTACCAAAGCCTCAAAATAAATCTTTTGCCGTTCCAAACCTTGGTTGGCTTGCAGGAGTCTTTCTGTCCCAACTTGAATGTCTTCATCCAGACGACGCATGTGTACCTGTAAACGGTATTCACGCACCCCTATCAAATAGGCAAAATATCCCAAGAAAACTGGAACAGAGGCAATGATCCACAGCAGTGGGTTTCCTTGAAAACTGGAAGTGATCGCCGCCCAAGAGAATGCCAGCCGGTTGACATAAATATCCAGGATGACACCACAAACCGGAAAACATGCTCCAAATAGAGCACCATAAAGCGTATAGCGGAACTTGATATTCGAAAATGGTTTCTGTTTTGAATCCATAAATTTCTCTCCGTTGCCTGCTGATGTGCAATGCTCTCACAATACGGAGTGCAACGCACATCAGCGCGAAATTTTGGCCTTTTGGTGATTAGTGATTAGTGGTTTGTTATAGGAATTATAACCCACAAAGCGGTTGGATTGTTGAACGTGATGCGAGGCAGGAGCGGCGAGGTAGGAGTTAATACCCAATAGCTAATATCTAATCCCCAACCCCCTACGGCGGCCCTTACGGGCTTAACAAAACCACCACGCTAGAGACATGCACCAGGCCCGACATGCGCCCATCCCGCGCGGAGACGAGTACCCGCACCCAGGTTGGACTACCTAGCCCGTAGAGAATCGCCCCCGCGTAGGGCCTGTACCCCTCCCCAAGCTGCGTTTCAGAAACGCCGATCACCTGCGAGGCTATCACCTCCCCCCCCGCGTCCACCACCTCTACGTGCAATTCCCCCCCCGGCGCGTAGCGCGTGATCCCGGCCACGACAAGTTCTCCCCCCTGAATGAGCCTGCTAGGAGCCGGCTGCTGGATGACAATCCCCTCGTATAAATCCCTGGGCAAATTGACATCCGAAGCCCCCGTGGAAAGCAAAACCAAATCTTGCGTGGCCAAGGCTAAGATACGGCCATATTCATCGTAAATGCTGATTTCCAGGCGAGCCGTTTCCGCCGCTCCCGGAATTTCAAAATCCAAGTCCTCTATAAGGTGCGCCTTATATCCCCGTTCGGCGAAGAGCGCGTGGGTATCCCGCACCAATAAACGCCCATCTTCCCCAAAAAGCGCCACCCAAGCCTGGCTATTGTCCCCGGGAGAAAGATAAGCATTTATTTGGATAGGAGTGCCCACTTTCGAGAGGGGGCCGGGGGATAGGATTTGAATCTCTCCGTAGGGGATGCGGCTGGGGAGAGTCGCCTCTGGCGTGGAGGCAGGGACGCCGGCAGGGGTGGGGGAGGCCTCGGCCTGGCCGGCCTGGGGGGTAGGTTCAGCAGTCGCGGGAGCGTTTTCGGTTGGGGGCGGCGCCAAAGTGGCGGTTTCGGTTGAGGGCGGCTGGGGGGTAAAAGATGGCTTAGGGGCCGGGTTTTCTTCTAAAGATGCAGCATTCTCGGCGAGTGTGGCGTTTTCGGCCACCAGGGCCTGGGCCGTGAGGGCCACAGCCGTGGGGACATATTCTTGTGGGATTAAAGTAGGCGGTTCTTCCGGGAGGGGAAGAACCGCACAGCTACTTAAAGAAATCGCCAAAACGGCAAGAACACTGAATACTGAATACTGAATACTCAATGTCGTTAAGTTAAGGGTTTTGGCCCAGACCTGACAGGTTTTCGAGATCGCTTTTGGCAAAGATTCACTCCTGGTCGCGTCGGATCCAATGAAAAATGGCACTTTTGGAAACCTGTCAGGTCTAGTACTGTCTAAACTTAATGACATTGACTGAATACTGATCACTGACCACTGACCACTGCTTCACACTCCGTAAATTTCTCCGTATTTCTTTCGCAGATAAGCCATATAAGGCACGGAGTCGATTTGCGAGCCTGTCACTCTCTTTACCAATTCTTGTGGCTCAAACTTGGCGCCATGAGAATGGATATTGGTACGCAACCACTCTAGGAGGGATGAGAATTCGCCGGATCGAATTTGTTCAGGCAGATCAGGTATATCTTGGTTGATTTTTTCCCACAACTGGGCCGAGATCAGGTTGCCGAGGGCATAGGTCGAGAAGTATCCAAACAGGCCCGCCGACCAGTGGACGTCCTGTAAAACCCCTTCCCTGTCGGTGGGAGGTGTCACTCCCAGGTATTCTTCCACGCGGGCGTTCCAGGCAGCCGGCAAATCAGAAACTTCCACTTGCCTTTCCATGAGGGCAATTTCCAACTCTAAACGAAGCATGATGTGCAAATTATAGGTGGCCTCATCGGCTTCTACCCGAATTAGAGATGGTTCTACCTTGTTTACGCCTTTGTAGAATGTTTCTGAGCTTATGTTGCCGAGTTGAGACGGGAAAACCTCTTGCAGGTGGGGGTAGAAATGAACCCAAAAATCGTATGACCGCCCCACCAAGTTCTCATACATCCTGGACTGGGACTCGTGAACCGCCAGCGAGGCGCCAGATGCCAGGGGGGTGCGTGCCAGAGCAGGCGAGAAACCTTGCTCGTAGATGGCGTGCCCGCCCTCATGTAAAGTTCCGAAGAGGGCTGTATTAAGAAAATCAGGATTTACGCGAGTGGTAATACGGACATCATCAATACCAAAGCTGGTAGTGAAGGGATGAACTGCATCATCTTGGCGGCCTCGTTTCCAGTCGTAACCATATTTGGTTATGACGTCGACTCCAAAATCCCATTGGGATTGCTTATCGAATGCCTGATACAAGAAGCTATCGTCAACTTGTTCTTCTTCCCCAATGGCCTGGATAAGCTCCACCTGTAGAGGACGCAATTTAGCGAAAATTTCTCGTACAGCGGCGGTCTTCATCCCCGGCTCATACATGTCTAGGAGCGGGTCGTAAACATGTTCGTAGGGGGCGAAAAACTCCGCGTATTGGCGGGCCATGTCGATGATCTTTTCCAGATGAGGTTGAAATTTCGAAAAGTCATCTTCCTCACGAGCGTTCTCCCAGGCTCCATGTGCCATGGTAGTTACTTGAGCGAACTCAGCCACAAAATCAGCCGGGACTTTGGTGGCTTTTTTGTACTCTCGCTCCGTGACCTGTATCAGGCGGGCCTGATCGGAATCGGGGTCTAAGTCTTCGGCATAAGGCTTGAGGTCTTCCAACAATTCGCCCACTTCAGAAGCCGTAAATTTGGTATGTGCTAAACGGCTGAGGGTACTAAGTTGGTATCCACGCGCTTCGGCTCCTCCGGGGGGCATATAGGTTTGTTGGTCCCAGCCCAAAAGGGCGGCTGCGCCTTGCAAATCTGACACTTCGGCTAAAATTGTTTTTAGTTGTTCTAGTTTTTCTTTCATGTTTTTGGACGCTCCTTTTCGTGTTGCGTGTTGCGTATTGCGTTTTTTTCCTTAGAGGGTCTAATCCCCCGCCGCTCTGCGGCGCAAGCATTAAGCATTTTGGGCGGATA
>DAOUWT010000048.1 GCA_030666985.1 Chloroflexota bacterium | reverse complement strand
GGGAAGCTGCACCCCCGCGACGCGAAGATGAAGCTAGCCCACGAGGTTGTCGCCATCTACCACAGCGAAGGTGCTGCCCAAGATGCGGAATCCGCCTTCGTGCGTGTTTTTCAGGAGAGCAAGCTCCCGGAGGATATGCCCGAATACGCGCTAAAGGATGTGCAAACGGTTTTGGATGTGCTGGCCGGCAGCGGGTTGGTGTCAAGTCGCGGGGAGGGGCGGCGGATGCTCGAACAAGGCGCCGTCAGCTTGGATGGGGAGAAGTTGACCGATCCCTTCGAGGTTTTCCCAAGCCCTGGCGTGTTGCGCGTGGGCAAACGAAAATTCTTGCGGGTGGTGGAGTAAAACCATGCCCCTGCGCAGGCGCCAACCCCCATGGTTTTTCCCCGTTTGGGCGTGGCGCTGCGCTTCCCCCCCGTCCCTCCCCCCCCCGCGTGGCCCCCTCCCCAAAAAATCCACGGGGTTTGAATGATCGTCGTAGAAGTTGCGGGTAGTTCAATATGCTTAGTGGTAGGTCGCTTCACCATTCTCGAAGGTCATCCGGCGGCGGCGGTAGGCCCAGCACATGTACGAGACAGAGACAAAATAGCAGGCCGGCAGACGATGCAAGCCTTTGATCTTTGTCCCCAGCACGGTGGTCTTCCCGCTGAATCCCATGGGGCCAATATCCAGTTGATTGGCCTGCTCGGTGATGCGCTCTTCAAGCTCCGCCAGAACGGGGTCAGGGTTGGTATCGTCCAGGGGGCGGAAGAGGGCTTCTTTCGAGGCCGCATACGATGAACCACGGTCTCCGCCTATGGCTACGCCCAATGCCCCGGGGGCGCACCCCTTGCCTTGGGCGTTGTAGACCGCCTCCAAGACGGCTTTCCGCACCCCGTCCAGGTCACGCCCGGCCCCCAGTTCAGCGTTGGGGAGTTTGTACTGCGCCCCGACGTTCTCGCATCCGCCGCCCTTGAGGATCAGAGAAGCGGTCAGGGTATCGCCATCCACCTCTTCAAAGTGAACGGTGGGGTAATGCTCATCCCCCGTGTTGTCTTTGGTGTTGAGGCCGGTGATAGAGTTCACCGAGTTGGGACGCAAGTAGGTGCGTTTGGTGGCTTCTACGACCGCATTCTCAATTTGAGAGCGCAGTGCCCGGATGCTCCATCCCAGGGGGTAGGAGACGTAAAAAATGGGCGTCCCTGTGTCCTGGCATATAGGCGTAGAATTTTCCCGCGCCATCTCCACGTTTCGCAAGACCGTATCCAATGCTCCTTGCGCCGCAGAACCTTCTTCTTCACTTGCCCTAGCCTCTCGAAGACGTTTCTCGACATCGGCAGGTAAATCTGTAGCGGTCAAACGTACTAATTCCAGAAAGTGTTTAGTTAGATCGGGTTGCATATTTTCTCCTTAGAATGGTAGACAAAGTAGGATGTTCTTATATAATACCTTAACTTCGCGAAAACCCAATGGCTAGCTTGCATAATGTGGCAGGAATAAACTCACTACCTACAACATTTTAAGATTTGTGCTATACTTAGGGCTAAGGATTAAATGCTTATGTGCCATATTATCTTGATTTTGGCTCAATATAGGAAAGCTATTTAATTACCGTTCCTTAGCTTGCAAAGATGATAAAAAAAACTTGGATCGAGTGGGCTGATAGGTTGTATAGTCGGCATTTAAATGAGATTGCCGCTTCGGTTTTGGAGGCTGCGGGACCGCTTAGTCTTTTTGGCGCTCAGGTCATTTATTTTGGAGAACCTCTCTTGACCGTATTCACCGCGCCGGAAAGGACCCAAGCCTTAGCCGAATTGCTTGAAAATCCCACCGAAACACAAGCCTTTATTGAAGTTTTACGTTCGTATCCCGTATCATCTCAAAAAAGCGAGGAGACTTCCGAAGTCTAACGGCTTTCGAAGACTTCGGAAGTCTCTGCCCCGAGATATTGAGAAGATAACACCCCCTCGAAAGAGATTTAGGAGGATCTTCCCCGTGACAATAACTGGCGTGATTGGGTTGTTGATAGTGGCAAGTTTCTTTGGGTTGATGATTATCTTTAACATAGTCAGAAATAATTCCACGGAAGTGAATTTGCGAACTATCCCGGCGTACACCAAACTCAAACGGGCGATTGGTCTGGCGGTTGAGGATGGCAAGCAAATACACGTGTCGCTGGGCCGGGGGGGTGTTACTAGTCCTCAGTCCGCCTCGGCTTTTGTGGGTCTGAGTATGTTGGAACGAGTTATCCGAATTGCTTCTGCCGGTGACCTCCCCCCGGTTGCTACAACGGGAAACGCTGCTCTCTCTATCTTGGCTCAAGACACAATCCGCGGGACCAGTGGGGAAATTGACCTGAAGAAAACGAAGGTGTCATCAGCCGGAGGAGGGTTAGTAGGGCTTACTCCCTTCTCGTATGCTGTGGGTACTATGTCCGCGATTCGCAGTGACACTGTCTCTGCCAATATCTTGGCTGGCTGGTACGGCAACGAAATCATTTGGCTAACAACAGCCGGAGAACGTCAAAGTAGTTTCACCATGGCTGGCACAGCCCACCTCCCAGCTCAGGCTGTTATGTACTCCTCTGTGGAAGAACCGCTGATTGGCGAAGAGCTTTTTGCAGGGGGAGCTTACCTGGATGCCGGTTCCATGCACGAAGCTAGTCTGAATGCCCAAGATGTTTTTCGCTGGGTGCTTGTGGGGGGTATTCTTATCGGAATATTGTTGAAATTGGCTGGTTTTGGTCAACTTATACAAAATCTTCTGGTAGGTACACCGTGAAACTCAAATTCCGCGCACCGTTAGCTACTGCTATAACCATTGCCGTAGGCCTGGTGGTCTTATCGGGCTATTTCATTCCGGCTGCCGCATCCCTGCGCTTTATCTCCTTGCGGGTGGGAATGGTATTAGCAGCGGTAGCTCTTTTGGTTGGTGTGTTCAATCTTCTTTCCGTGCATTTCCGGAAAATAGCCGACAAAGATTCCAAGGGAGGCTATAGTTTTATTTTGGTCGTGGCGCTTCTGACAACGCTGGGGATTGGGATTTATGACATGTATAAGGCTTATGCGTTTGGCAATCCTAATTTTGAGTGGACGAATTGGATTTTCACGTATATTCAGCGTCCCGTAGAAACCAGCCTTATGGCAGTGATGACCGTCAGCCTCGCCTATTCTGCTACATACTTATTGCGAAGAAAGATGAACTACCTTGCAATAGGATTCTTCTTTGTTGTTCTACTGGTTCTCCTGGGGACTATATCTCTCTCCGTGATAAGTTTTCCAATCCTCGAAGACATCCGTTCCTGGATCGTGCATGTCCCGGCTGTAGGGGGAGCGCGCGGCCTGTTGCTGGGGATTGCTTTGGGGACGATTGCTACCGGTTTACGCATTATCATGGGCAGTGACCGCCCATACGAGGGTTAACCATGGCTGAAAATCGTTGCCCCATGTGCGGTAAGCCAAATCCAGCAGATCGGGAAATGTGTCAATTCTGTGAGGCACGCCTCAAACCCCTGATCGATTCTCCCGCAGCAGAAGAAGATACCTCTTCCCTCTCCCCTGGGTCAGCCCCATCCCCACAAGACACTGGTGAATTGGAACGAACTTTGCCGGCATGGCTGCAGGATGCCAGAGGTACGCCATCCCAAGAAGAGCCTTTTACCGAATCCCCTGAAGAGGGAGGGGATTGGCTAGCAAACCTCCGGGACAGCTCAAGCTCAGGGGATGCAGTGCCCTCTCCTGGGACAGAAGAAGACGACCAAGATTGGCTGCAACGCATTCGAGCCTTAGACTCGGAAGAAAAGGCTGCCGAGAAGCCTCCCTTCGAAGAGAAAGAAGACGTGTCCGAAGCGGATCTCCCTGACTGGCTTTCAGCATTAAGAGAGGAAGAACCAGAAGCAGTGCCTCTGGCAACGGAAGAAGTCCTGGCGGGAAAGTCGGCCTTCCCCTTTGGGGAAGACGCTCTGGAGGGGCCTTTTGATAAAGGCGGGAAGCCAGATTGGTTCGAAGAAGAATCTGAGAAAGAAGCGATCGAGGAAGACGTGTCCGAAGCGGACCTGCCTGACTGGATTTTAGAGATGAGGGCAGAAGAGCCGGAAGCAGTGCCTCTGGCAACGGAAGAAGTCCTGGCGAGAGAGCCGGCCTCCCCCTTTGGGGAAGACGCTCCGGAGGGGCCTTTTGATGAAGACGGGAAGCTAGATTGGTTCAAAGAAGAATCCGAGGAAGAAGGTGTGTCCGAAACAGACCTGCCTGATTGGCTTTCAGAGATGGAAGCAGAAAAGCTGAAAGCAGAGCCCCTGGGAGAGGAAGATGTTCTGGCAAGAAAGCCGGCCTCCCCCTTTGGGGAAGATGCTCTGGAGAAGCCTCTTGATGAAGGAGAGGCATTAGATTGGCTTGAAGAAGAATCTGAGGAAGACGTGTCCGAAGCGGATGTGCCTGATTGGCTTTTAGCGATGGATGCAGCAAAGCTGGAGGAAGAACCGGAGGCTGTGCCCGGGGCAGAGGAAGAAGTTCTGATAGAAAAGACGGTCTCATCCCCCTTTGGAGAAGATGTTGAGGATGAGTTATTTGCCGGAGATGGGATACCCGATTGGATCGAGGAAGGGGATGAGGAAGAAGAACTCGAAGAGGAAAGGCCAGACTGGTTGCTCGAAGAAGAACCTTCGGGAGAGATTGAGCTTCCCTTCGAGGAAACTAAAAGCGTTTTCGAGAAACCCTTTGTAGGTGACGAAGACGGGGATGGATCGAGCGAAGACATCTTCGCTGGTGATCTTCCACTGTGGCTAACGGATGCTTCCGACGAAGAGCTTGCAGAGGAAGGGCTATCCGGTGAAGCTCTGGAGGAGATTACTCCAGGCGACTTGCCGGGCTGGGTGGAGGCCATGCGCCCCGTGAAAACTCCTTCCCAGGAAGCCAGGGAGCTTTTTGATGGCGAAGAAGAATATGTCGAAAACGCCGGGCCGCTGGCAGGGATGGCTAACATACTTCCTACTGAAGCAGGGATTATCAAAGCTCAAAAAGCCGCCAAACATTCCTTTAAGTTGATGGTCACAGAATCTCAACGAGGATATATCTCTCTCTTGGAAGACTTGATTGCGAATGAGGGGAAGAGTGAGGCAATACCAACCCCGTCCCTTATCTCCACGCAACGCGTCTTGCGGTGGATCATTGCCCTTGTGCTGTTTTTATCTGTAGGAATGGCTTTCTCATACACGGGCGAGGCGTTTTCTTATCCCCTTCACCGGGGAGAAACCCGAGCTGTCAATGAATCTATTCAAGCCTTGTCCGAAGCGTCTCCTGTCTTGGTTGCTTTTGACTATGAGCCGGCCCTATCTGGCGAAATGAATGCCATCGCTGCCGGTGTGGTAGATCATCTCATGCTTAGGGGGGCCTATTTGACCTTCGTGTCAACCTCCCCAACCGGTCCCGTTCTGGTAGAAAACTTCTTGAGCACAACTCAGGCCGATCATAATTATGTACACAGCCAACAATATGTGAATTTAGGATATATTCCCGGAGGCGCAGCGGGCCTCTTGAGTTTTGTGATAGCTCCTCAAAATATCATGCCTCTGGCTTTCGATGGTGCGGATGCTTGGGAAATGCAGCCTCTCCAGGGAATTATATCCATCTCGGATTTTTCACTGGTTCTAGTTATCACCGATGACCCTGATACGGCCCGAATGTGGGTTGAGCAAGTTCAATCTCACTTGGCAGGCACTCCGCTGGTGATGGCCGTGAGCGCCCAAGCCGAACCTTTAGTGCGCCCTTACTACGAAGTCACTCCTCAGCAAGTCGCCGGAATGGTAGCCGGTCTCCCTGGAGGAACTTCCTACGAACAATTAACTGGGCGCGGGAACCTGGCCCAGGGGTATTGGAATGCTTTCAATATCGGAATAATGGCCACCATTGCTGTGCTCTTGATAAGTGGAATAGTAAATGTGATTGCGAGCCAAGTTAACAAAAACAGGAGCCATAACGAGGAGGGCGCATGAATATAGCTACCTTTGGCTTGGCCGATTTCGTGGGCGTTTTCCTGGGTTTTGTTCTCACCTTGCTCGTTTTTAGCTACGTGCTGGGAGACAATCCCCTCTTCCGGTTTGCGGCCTATATTTTCATTGGTGTATCGGCCGGGTATGCAGCGATTATCACTATCTATAACGTTCTTCTCCCCCAACTCATTTTCCCGCTAGTATATGGCAATAGTGGAGAAAAGTATCTCTCGATAGCCATGCTGATTCCAAGTCTCTTTTTATTTGCCAAAATCACTCCTTTGAAACGAGCCGGGAATTGGGCTATGGCTATCCTGGTTGGAATCGGAGCGGCCGCAGCAGTAGGCGGGGCCATCACCGGGACTATTCTTCCCCAAATGCTGGGAGTGATAAACAGCTTCGAAACTTTTGCCCCGGCTAATACATCTAATACTTGGATAAACTTGCTCAATGGTGGGATTGTCGTCTTGGGAACGGTCTCCACGCTAATCTACTTCCATTTTGGAGTCCGTTCGGAGCCAGGTCGCCTCCCCCAACGTTGGGCCTTCATCGAAAAAATCGGAAAAATCGGCCAAATCTTCATCGCCACCACTTTCGGTGTCCTTTTTGCTGGTGTCTATCTCGCGGCTCTAACTGCTTTAATAGAGCGAGTATCATTTTTGTGGGACTTCATCAAAGAAATTGGACTTCAATTGCTTGCTAGCATATAAACATAATGGCTACTTCTACAATAAATACTGGCTCTTTATTAGCAATAGATATCGGGACTGCGTCTACACGCGCCCTGCTTTTTGATGTGGTCAGCGGGCATTATCGCTTTCTGGCCTCTGGGACCGCTCCAAGCACAGTCGTAGCCCCATTTTTCAATGTTGGAGAAGGTGTCCGGCGGGCGATTGACAATCTAGCAAAGGCGACTGGCCGCCGTCTGATTGGCAGTGACGAAAATCTGATCATGCCAGGTTTGGCAGATAACTCAGGAGTAGACGCCCTGGTTGCTACCATGTCGGCGGGAAAACCGCTCAAGGTAGTAGCGGTAGGTCTATTGGAGGATATCACTCTCGCCAGCGCCCGGCATTTGGCTGCTACCACTTATGCCCAAGTGGTAGATGTCATCAAGCTCAACGACCGCCGCCAAACCTCTGACCGCATCAATACCATTATGCAAATTCGCCCTGACTTGGTAATTGTGGCGGGAGGGACGGACGACGGGGCCTCGCAATCTGTCCTGGATTTGATTGAAGCTATCGGGTTGGCCAGCTATCTTTCCCCTGAGACCCAATCGCCGCACATCCTTTTTGCGGGAAACCAGGAAATCCAGACAGAAGTCCGTTCCGTGCTGGAAGGGGTCGGGAAACTTCATATTGCTCCCAACATTCGCCCCACGCTCAACCTTGAGACAATCTCTCCTGCCCAACGCGAATTGACGGCAATTTACAAGCGGGTCCGCAACGCTCAAATTGGCGGCATTGGCGATTTACTAAGTTGGTCGGGGGACAACTTGACCCCAACCGCGGTTGCATTTTCAAGGGTCATCCGCTTTCTCAGTAAGAAATACGACCCCGATAAAGGTGTCTTGGGCGTTGATGTTGGTTCTCAAAGCACAACCGTAGCGGCCGCTTTTGACGGAAAAGAAACTCTCCGAGTATATCCCTATCTCGGAGTAGGCACTGGAAGCGTGAGGACTCTCCAGAAAAGCAAACTTGATGGGATCATCCGTTGGCTTCCATTTGATACCTCCAACGATGCTGTTCAAGACTATATTTACAATAAAGAAATTCATCCGCATAGTTTACCCGTCACCCGGAAGGAGTTAGCCATTGAACAAGCCCTGGCCCGGCAGGCGCTCCTCTTGGCAGTAAGACGTTCTTTGCCAGATTTCCCAGCAGGCAGCGCCCGGCCTGCTCCTGATCTATTGCCGTGGGTCGAGCCTATCATTGCGACAGGAAGTGTGTTTTCGAAGGCACCCAGTCCCGGTCAGGCCTTGCTAATGCTCTTAGATGGCATACAGCCAACCGGTGTCACTACCATTGTGGTAGATCAAAACAACCTTAGTTCTGCATTGGGGGCTGCGGCCAGAATAAACCCTCTCCTTACGGTGCAGGTTATAGAGTCCAGCACATTCCTGAATCTAGGCACGATTATTGCACCGGTAGGATATGCTCGTTTTGGGACTCCCATTTTGCGTGTGCGCATGACCAATAGAGCAGGAGTAGAGACAACGCGAAAAGTCAGATACGGAATGATCGAGGTCTTACCCGTTAAAATGGGCGAAAAGGTAAAACTTCACCTTCGTCCTCTTCATCAATTTGATGTTGGCATGGGTGGGCCGGGGAAAGCTGGCGAGGTAACGGCTGTAGGCGGGGCCGCAGGAATAGTAATCGACGCTCGTGGCAGACCGCTGCGCTTATCGCAAGATCCCAAACGGCGCAAACACTTAACCCGAAAATGGTATCATGCTTTAGAGGCTAAGGGCTGAAAGCTAAATAATTGCAGATTATCAGGAACATGTTATGCTAGCACCCGTAAAACATATTTCACCACTCACCCTTATTCAACGCGAACGTGTCCTCCCTATCCCCGGACGCGTTGTAGCTCGTCAGGGCCAAGCAGTTTCCCCTACCGATGTGATTGCTGAATATGTCTTGGCCCCAAAGTACTTCATATTAGATATTGCCGAAGGATTGAACGTTGCTCCTGACAAAGCTGACAAATTACTCCAATGCCACAAGGGTGATAATGTTTCTAAGGGGGATGTCGTTGCAGGCCCTGCGGGGTTGTTCCAACGAGTGGTGCGCGCGCCTTTCTCTGGTCAGGTAAAATTAGCCGGAGATGGCAAGATGCTCATCGAGGCCTTTGTTTCACCAGTCGAGCTAAGAGCTGGTTTGGACGGTACGGTAACAAGGATCATTCCTGATTGGGGGGTAATAATCGAGACGCGGGGAGCATTGCTCCAAGGCGTGTGGGGGAATGGGAAAATGACTTATGGTCTCATGCAGCTCCTGCTCGAAAGTCCTGATGATGAGCTAAGAGCCGGCCAAATCGATATTAGCGTTCGCGGAACAATTGGGGTAGGAGGGTATTGCCGAGACCCGCAAGTACTTCAAAATGCCGCCAAGGCTCCTGTAAAAGGCTTGATTCTGGGGAGCATGTCTGCAGATTTGTTGCCTATTGCTGCTAAGTTGCCTTTTCCAGTCATGATCTTAGATGGCTTTGGACAGATGCCAATGAATTCAGCCGCCTATAAGCTGCTTAATACTACCACTAAAGACCGAAATGTCTCGCTGCATGCGCAAGCCTACCAGGCCTCGAAGGGGGAGCGGCCTGAGATAGTTATCACCTTGCCAGTCCCGGAACATATTGAAGTTCTCTTAGAAGCTGATGAGTTTGCTGCTGGGCAAAAAGTGTATCTTGTGAATAAATCTTATAGCGCTCAAACAGGTATTATAAAACGTATTTTATCGAAGCCGTTCAAGTTCCCCAGCGGTATCATAGCACTTGCTGCGGAGGTAAGTTTGGAGAATGATGAGCTGGTTAAAGTTCCCTTAGCTTGTCTTGAATCTTTCGGGGAAAAAACTAGCCAGGAGACCTACTGAACATATACAACGCTCATTGAGGAGGAAGAAATATGGGAATGATGGATGATTTTGACAATGATTTTGATTTCGAAGAAATAGAGCCAGAAGAAGGCCCACCCCCAGAAGAGACCGGAAATCGGACTTTTCTCATCGTAGCCGGTATTATGGGCGGTATTTTATTGCTCTCGCTGATTGTGATTGCCATTTACGCTATGACGTCGTATCCTAAACAGCAAGCTCTAAGGCAAACTCAGGTAGCTGAAGTTAACGCCCAGAACACTCAAATAGCATTGAGCAGCCAATTAACAGCGGAAGCGGAAGCCTGGACAGCTACCCCCGCCGATACTGCTACACCGCTCCCTACCGATACTCCTATCCCCACGCTAACGAGTACGCAAGCGCTAGCTACAGGTGCGCCCACTAACACCCCAGTTGTCGCTGCACCTCAAGCGGATACCCCCTCTCCCCATACGAAAACTGTGGCAGCCCTGCTCACCCAACAAGCTGCTGGTGGGGCGGTTACGCCGACGGCCGCAGAAGTACCTAAAACGGGATTTGCTGATAATGTTGGCGGTGTTCCTGGTTTGTTAGCAATAGCGGGTATTTTGATTGTTGTGGTCATCCTTAGCCGGCGACTGCGAAAATCATCTGTGTAGCGTGAAGTGTAAAACGTGAAACGTGACCGAGGGTAATTCACGCATCGCGTTTCGCCGCGCTTTGCGTGCCCGTGGCAAGGCATGCAAAGCAACATTTTAGAGTAAACATTCACCCTCCCCTACACATGGCAGACCTCCGAGGTTTTTGTAGTGCAACGTTAGTTCCAGGATGGAACGGCCTAACCTCGGAGGTCTGCCAGGGTTGTTCAGTTCTAAGACCTGACAGGTTTTTGCATGGGTTTTCAGGCTAAAATATGCACGGAAATGGCCGAAACCTGCGTCCCAAAGACGCTTTCGGAAACCTGTCAGATCTGATTGCGGGAGAACTGAACAGCCCTGCTCATTCCCCCAATAAAAAATCCCCGGCATGCTTCGTAAAAGTGCCGGGGATTTTAATGTAAGGGGGTGCCAAGATTTAAATTCCCCAAAACGTAATGGCGTATTGTATTTTGTAGGGTAATTTTTTGCCGAGGCACAGCCTGCGGGCTCGCTTTGCGTGCCAAAGGCAACACCGTACGCACGCCGAAGGCGCACACAGTGAGCGACGCAACACGCATCACGCAACACGAGTTTCCAGATGATTATTTTTTGGGAACTCTCTAACTCATTTCACTATATCAGCGGCCACTTGCTCCCCATATCCCAACAAATTATCTACCATTTCAGGAGTGCGCCCTTCTGCGTAAACGCGGAGAACTGGCTCTGTTCCCGAGGGACGAATAAGCAGCCAAGAATCGTCGCTGAGTATATATTTTACGCCGTCTGTAGTAGCCACGTCTAAAACTCTTTCTCCCCCTATTGTTGCAGGGCTGCTATCGAGCAGGTAGCGAACCATTTCCAATTTCTCAATGGGATATTTTAAACGTTGATCTTTGCGTTCGTAAAAGGCTGGGCCAACGCTTTCCAACAGGTCTTGCACCAATTCGTGAAGAGATGTCCCTGATTTGGCGACAATTTCTGTTAGCAGTAGTCCCATCAACACACCGTCACCTTCTGGGATATGGCCGCGGAAGGAAATTCCCCCAGACTCTTCGCCGCCTATCAAAATATCTTCGGAGAGCATGTAGTCGGCAATATGATTGAAGCCCACAGGTGTTTCATAAACGGGGACATTGTATTGCTTGGCTAAACGATCTATCATGCGGGTAGTAGAAACGGTGCGCACAACCGGCCCCAGCCAGCCCCGCTCCTCGATGAGGTAGCGCATTGCCAAAGCCATGATGCGGTGAGGATCGATAAAATTACATCTCTCATCCATCGCGCCAATCCTGTCACCGTCACCGTCCAGGGCCAGGCCCAACGTTCCCAGCCCGGTGCTGATCGCTCCCGCCAGGGCGCCAAGGTTGCGCTCAATGGGTTCGGGGTGCGTCCCACCGAAGCCGGGATTCATCTCCCCCCTAATTTCAACGACCTCGCAACCGGTCCCTTTTAGTATCCCGTCAATTGCCCCCCTCCCCGAACCGTGCATGGCATCCACCACCACGCGGAGAGGATTCTCGGCAATGGCGTCAAAATCTATCAGGGAACGCAGGTGTTGGTAATAATCGGGGATAGGGTTGAAGCGTTGAATTAATCCCGCGTCTCGGGCCTGCTGCCAGTCCATCAGGTTGGGGCCGCGCCCCCGCTCCTCGTTGTCGTTCAGGTAAACTTCCACCACTCGTGATTGTTCCGGCGAAGCTGATCCCCCATAAGCGGCCTTTAGCTTGATGCCATTATAGCGCGGAGCATTATGGGAAGCTGTGATGACAATCCCCCCAATGGCCTGAAGGTGTCGAACGGCGTAAGAGAGCGTGGGGGTAGGGGCGTCGGCTTGGGTGAGATATACCGTGTAGCCGTTGGCTGCCAAAACCCGGGCCACATCTTTAGCATACCGATCCGATAAAAAGCGCGTGTCGAAACCGACTACGATCCGATTGGGGTCAGGGGCCTTTTTGAGAGTTGAACTCTCATGCCAGCGCCCGGAATGAATGGCGTCGGCTATGGCCTGAGTTACCAGGCGAAGGTTATAGAAGGTGAAAGTTTCAGAAATGACTGCGCGCCAACCATCTGTACCAAAATTGATGGGCATAATTTTTTTACTCCTTTTTTGTAGGTGGATTGTCTGACTATTTTATCACTGAATATGGTTTTGTGGAGTGGACCGTGTTCACTCATCTAAAATGTTACTAACGAGGTATAGTTCTCTCAAATGATAATGTTACCGAGGGAGCTAAGACCATGGAAGAAACAATGACAATAGATGAGAGATACAAGTATTTACGCAAAATGCAAAAGCGTTACCGTAAAGCGTCCAGAAGCGAGCGTAGCATTCTTCTAGGCGAAATGGAGACCGTCACTGGTCTGCACCGTAAAAGCCTGATACGTTTGATGAAAGGTACCCTTACACAAAAAAAACGTCGCAAACAGAGAGGGCGCACCTATGGGCCTAGGGTTGATGATGCTCTCCGAGTGATAATCAAGAGTTTTGATTACATCTGTGCTGAACGTCTTCAACCCAATTTGGTATGGATGAGCAAACATCTTGCACACCATAATGAGATGCGGGTTGATCAGGAGTTGTTGGACAAATTAGATACGATCAGTGTCTCAACTGTCCGCAGGACTGTGAACCGCATCCGGCAGGACGAGAGACGCTTACCGAAACGAGGACGTCCAAAACGCATCAATCGCGTGACCCAAGATATTCCTACGAAGCGCATAGCTTGGAATGAACAAGACCCAGGTCATTTTGAAGTGGACACAGTCCATCATTGCGGGTACGAATCTAAAGGAGAGTTTGTGCATACTCTCCAATTGATTGATGTTGCTACAGGGTGGAGCGAGCGTGCTGCTACCCTCGGGAGAAGCTATACTGTCGTTTCTAATGCT
This sequence comes from Chloroflexota bacterium, assembly GCA_030666985.1. Classification (GTDB taxonomy): domain Bacteria; phylum Chloroflexota; class Anaerolineae; order Anaerolineales; family UBA11858; genus B10-G9. The sequence continues at coordinate 202 of DAOUWT010000048.1, read as the reverse complement.
TTTCAGCGAGTTTTAGCTCGTTTGCCTTTCCCTGTCTTAGAATTGCACCCCGATAACGGCGGGGAATTTTTGAAAAGTCACTTTGTCAATTTTTTGGGGGGGGGAATTTCCCCCGTGGGGCCTAGCCCCTCCCCGCCCCCTGCGCAGAACCATAAACGCTTTTTTGAAAAAAAAAAAAGGGCCTTGGGTTCGGCGGGCTTTG
>DAOUWT010000297.1 GCA_030666985.1 Chloroflexota bacterium | reverse complement strand
GTAAGATTGAGCAGGAGAGTTCGCCTGAATTATGGGGGGGAAGGGGGGGGTGAGACGTGAGAGCAACCCCCAGGCGTGGCACCCGCGCCCAAGCGGGGACAAACCCTGGGGCGTGGCACCACGCCGGGGCGAGGCTTTACCTCCCCCCAGCCCGCGGGCTGCACGATAGTGAAGGTGTCCCCACCGAACGCATCCCCCCATCTCCGAAAATTTCGTTTATAATATCCCTATGAAACGCAACCTGATCTTCCTGCTCCTCATAAGCCTGCTCCTCGCCGCCGGGATAGCAGCCTGGTGGATGACGCCGCGCATAGAGGAGATTTCTCCCGCCCCAGGGAGTGAACCTCTCCTAGGCGAACAACCACTCCAAATTGCATTCTCACGCCCCATGAATCCGGAAAGCGTTGAGGCTCACCTCTCCGCCCAACCTCCCCAGGCAGGCGCTATCTCCTGGAACCAGGCCCAGGATTCTCTCGCCTTCATCCCCCGCCAAGCCTGGCCCAGCGGGGAGACGCTCACCCTCCGCCTCGACGCTGGTGCAAAGGCTCAACGCGGCCTGCCCCTCCTCCAGAGCCACACCTGGGATTTCGAGATCAGCCCCAACCACCTTGTTTACCTTTGGCCGGCGGACGGGAACAGCAACCTTTACGCGCTCAACTTAGAGACGGGGGATAGCCAGGCCCTGACCGCTTACCCCACCGGCGTCCTGGATTTCGACGTCAGCGCGGATGGTTTGAGACTGTATTACAGCGTTTGGCATTCGAGCGAGGAGAGTGCCCTTTACGCTTTTGACCGCCTCACGGGTGAAACTCTTCCCCTTCTCGAATGCTCCCAAGCTCTGTGCCGCTCCCCTCGAATTTCTCCCACGAGCCGCTACCTGGCCTACAAACGGATTCCACAAGCCGCGGATGAGTCTCCCAGCCTGCGTCTTTACGATTTGGAAAACCAGTACACGATCCAGGTTGGTGAACCGGGCCACTTCACTGCAAATGCCCGTTGGTCTTCCAGGGGATGGCTGGCCTATTATGACCACACCCTGCAAGCCTTCATCTTTGTTGATCCGGCGGGAGAGGAAATAGCCGCCTTCCCCAACGAAACCGGCGCTTCTGGGGACTGGTCGCCAGGAGGAGACGTCTTTCTCACCAGCGAGATTCTCTACCTCGAAGATGGCCTCGCCCCGCGCCACCTTTTGGCATTTTCCCCGGAGACGGGCCTAACGCGCGACTTCACGCTCAAAGATTATTTAGAAGATGCTAATCCTGTATATTCCCCTGGAGACCATATAGCCTTCGAGCGTAAATGTCTGGTGGCTTCATGCTGGTCTCCTGGGCGGCAGTTGTGGATCATGTCGTCCGATGGGGAACGCGCTCACCCCCTCACGGACGCGCCAGATTATAACCACACCGCCTTCGCCTGGCATCCCGATGGGCAGCGTTTGGCTTATGTGCGCTACAACAACGCCCAAATATCGGAACCGCCCGAGATATGGGTCATCAACCGCTCCGGGACGGGGAAGACGCGCCTGGTCATCAACGGCTATGCCCCGCGCTGGCTGCCATGAAAGAACTCACTCAAGCCGTCAAAACCGAAGCCAAACGCCTGGGATTCCCCCTGGTGGGCGTCACCACGCCTGATCCTCCCCCGCACCTGGACTTTTACCGGGAATGGCTGGCCGCCGGTCACCAGGCTGGGATGGGCTGGATGTCCACCGAGCGTGCCCTGCGTGGCCGCGCCAATCCCCGCGCCATCCTCCCCCAATGCCAATCCATCCTCGTGTTGGGAATGCCCTACCCAGCAATGCCCTACCCAGCCCCCCCTCAATCCCCCCCAGAATTGGGGGGCAAGGGGGGCGTGGGCAAAATCTCCTCCTACGCCTGGAATCAAGATTACCACCACGTTATCCCCCCCAAGCTGGAAAAGTTGGTGCAATTTATCGAGGAGCGCACCGGAGAGAGCGTCCCCCACCGCTGCTACACCGACACCGGCCCCGTCCTGGAGCGTGAGCTTGCGGCCCGCGCTGGCCTGGGCTGGATCGGGAAAAACACCTGCCTCATCAATCCCCACAGAGGCTCGTATTTCTTTTTGGCCGAAATTTTCTTGGGCATCGAACTTATTCCAGACCGGCCATTTCCCACCTCGCAATGCGGCTCCTGCACCCGCTGCATAGACGCCTGCCCCACGGGAAGCCTGAAAGCGCCCTACACGCTGGACGCCAACCGCTGCATCGCCTACCTGACCATCGAGCTAAAAGAAAGCATCCCCCACGAGCTGCGCCACCTCCTCGGCGATTGGGTTTTCGGGTGCGATATTTGCCAGCAAGTATGCCCCTGGAACGAGCGTTTTGCACACGAGCACGAGAGCGAAATCCCGGCCGAGTTTGCCTTCCGGGAAGAGATTGCTAATCCTATTTTGGAGGATGAATTGGCCCTCTCTCCACAAGAGTTCAATCGCAAATTCAAGGGCAGTCCCATCAAGCGGGCAAAACGCCGGGGATATTTGCGCAACGTGGCTGTCGCCTTGGGGAATGTGGGCGGGGTGCCGGGGGGGCTGGAGGAGGGGTTGGGGGACGTTGAACCCCTGGTGCGTGGTCACGCCGCCTGGGGGCTGGGTCAAATCGGTGGGGGAGAGGCTTTGCAGGCCCTGGAAGCGGCCCTACGGGTGGAGGAAAACGCGGGGGTGAAGACAGAAATCCTGGCCGCGATTGAAGAGATAGTTGGGTAGTCTCTTAGTCTGGTAGTCTGGCAGTCACGCAACACGGAACACGCATCACGCAACACGCAACACTCACACAAGTTTCGTCAGCGCAATCAGGAGAGCTAGTCCAACACCCAAGAGGAAAGCGAGGAGGGAATGTTCTTTCTCTTTTTCTCTGGCTTCGGGCAAAAGGTGGGAAGCCGAGATATAAAGCAGCACTCCAGCCGAGAATCCAAGCATATAACTCACTTCTTTTTCTCCCAAACGGCTGACAATGGGATAGGCCGCCAATGCACCTAAAGGGGTTGTCAGGGCCGCTACTAAAAAGGCCTGGAACATAGCCAGCTTTTCTTTTACGCCTGCTTTTCTCAGCATAAGGTAAGTAATAACCCCCTCGGAGAACTCGTGAATAACCATCCCCGTAGCGGCCAGGACGCCAACCAAAACGGAGGCCTGAAAAGTGACCGTGAAAATAATGCCATCAATAAAAGAATGGATGCCTATTCCCTGAACGGCTGTTATTCCAAAGGCGAGAGTTTTTTCTTTTGTATAGTGCCTTATGATTGCGTTAGAATAAAGCATGAATAAAAAGCCAAAAAGGGCGAAGAAACCCGCGTAAAAACTCTTCTGGATAGCTTTCGGTAAAATCAATATCAGGGGAACAGAAACCAAGATCCCGGCCGCGAAGCACATAAAATAAGTTTTGGCTTTTTCGGCCCATTCTCTATACTTGAAAATGGCAAAAATTCCAATCCCGTTTACTACAGCAGCGAGAACGGCAAATATGGTTAGCCATGAGGTGTTGGAAAGATTTAACATAAGGGTATTCTCCAGAGTGAGTGAGAGGCGAGGGGCGAG
>DAOUWT010000078.1 GCA_030666985.1 Chloroflexota bacterium | reverse complement strand
TGTACCGACAAAGGGTTCAAATATCTACCATCTATATTATAATATGTAATGAGGACTTGCCACTTGCCACTTGCCACTTGCCACTTGCATACTTGCTCACTTGCCACATGCCACTTAAAACATGCTAAAACCACTAAAAACTGACGCAATCCTACATGAACGTTATAAGATCCGCCGGGTTATCGGACAGGGGGGGATGGGCCGCGTGTACCTGGCGGAGGATCTGCGCCTTATGGGGCGATTGTGTGCTCTAAAATCCATTTTCTATGATCTCAGCCTCCCAGATAGAATACTAGAGCAAACCCGGGAGCAATTCGAGCGGGAGGCCACAATCCTTGCTCGCCTGGATCACCCGAATTTGCCCAAAGTCTCGGATTTTTTCTCAGTGGAGAATCGAGATTACTTGGTGATGGACTTTGTTCCCGGGAAAGATTTGCGCACCTTGATGATGGAGGCCAAAAACCAGGGAAAATTTCTCTCAGAGCGCGAGGTGCTGGGTTGGGCGGGACAAATTGCGGATGCGCTTGGTTATTTGCACGCCCAAGACCCTCCCGTTCTACATCGCGACATCAAGCCCAGTAACCTGAAATTGACTCCTAATAAGGTTATAAAATTAGTTGATTTTGGATTGGTCAAGATACTGGCCTCGGGGGAAACGACAGTCACAGTGGTGCAGGGACGCGGTTCAGCCTTTTACACTCCCTTGGAGCAATACGGGGGCGATACGGGGCACACAGACGTTCGAAGCGATGTGTATTCCTTTGGGGCTACGCTTTATCATCTATTGAGCAACCAGCCTCCCCAAGAGGCTCGCGAACGTTTTTTGAAGTCGGAACATATCAAACCTCTCCGCAAATATAATCCCAACATCAGCCCGCGTACCGAAAGGTCTATCCAACTGGCAATGAACCTTCATCCTGATAAACGTTTGCGCACCGTTACCGAGTTCAAGCAAGCCTTATTGGGACAATGGGATCCTTCTGCTCAGCCCAACGCTCCCCTCCCGACGCCAAATTTGTGGGATTTGCTCTCTTCACCCAGGGAGATGACTCTGGCCTGGCTTTCCTTATTGGCTTTGGTAGTCAGCCTGGTGCTTACTTTGGTGAAGTGATGCGTGGGGCGTGTTGGGGGATTGGTAAAGCCTCGCCCCGGCGTGGCGACAAGCCCCATGGTCGCTCCCCGCTTGGGCGTGCGTGCCACGCTTGGGGGTTGGTCTCCCGTCCCCGCGTGGGGCACCCTCCCCCGCAGCGGAGCGCCCTCCCCCAAATCCACTCTCAAGGCAATTGCTTATGTCATTGCGAGCCGCGGTTTCGCTTTGCGTGCCTCTGGCAGCGGCGCGGCAATCTCCCTATCCCTCAGTCACTCATGAGGTTGCCGCGTCAGCTAGGCGCAAGAACAGCGCCCATCTTCCTCGCAACGACATATAAATTTTGGTTATTGAACTGCAAATGAGGTGCAAATTGGGGAAGTGCGGCACTTTGAGCTTGCTAACTTACGACATTGACTGCTCACTGCTCACTGCCCCCCTACGCTCCGCTTGTTGAACCACGAAGGCGATCCCCCATCCCAGGGCTGAACCTGCGAGCACGGCTATGACTATATTCCACATAGGAGATGGAGTAGGAACTGATGTCAGCCAATCGCTGCCGGGAAGTTCCAGCCCCAGGTAGTTATAGACCATAAAACCGCCTATGAAAGCCGAGAAACCCCACCTCAGACCCCAGCGAACCTGACCTAAGATAGCTCCAAATAAATATACCCCCAGGCTGAATCCAGTTATTATCAGCAGCGACAGCACCCAAACCTGCCAGGTGAGCCAGGTAAGTTCTGCTTTAGGGAGTTGTATAGTTGTGATTCTTTTTTCCATATTGGGCGTGGAGGTAAGGGTGGGTGTAGCTGTGGGGGTAATGGTTGGCTGCGCTGTTGCTTCCTCTATCACTTCTTGTTCTTGGCTCGCAACTTTGATTTGGAGGATTTCTGACTCTGCCGGCGAACTGATGGCATATACCTGAACATCTGCTGCGACTTCTATGAGCAGAGAAGTTTGGGCTTGGCCATCTTTCGTTTCCACCAAGGGGAGGTAAGCGCTTTCCCCTTGGGTAGACGCCACAAACTGGACGGGTGTCCCGTCTGGGATGGGATTCCCGTTGTGGTCCAGTATCACCCCCGTCTGAAGGTTGACCACATCCCCCACATTGTACACCGGAAAGGACGGTGTCTCGGCAGGCTGGTCAGAGTTTTCCTCTCTCGAAGGGGCCTCTCCCAAGTAAATTGAAAAAGTTCGCCCAGGGTCTGGAGAAGTAGCAGAGATCAAATCGTATCCAATCCCTGGAACAGAGACTGGTAAATCGCCGGGTGGGTTCGAAATCTCCTTGAACAATATGCGGGCTGCAACATCCACAAACGAAGGAAGTTTACTGTATAACCCGTAATAGGCGTTAATTTTAGAAATATTAGTAGCGTCGAGATAATAAGGCGCGTTGAATGCGAAAACTACCAATTTCTTGTCCCTGATCAAATCCTGTCGTTCTGAGAGCAAACGCTGTGACGCCAGGGAAGAAGGCCGGTCGCGCGTGGTATTCAAGGCAGCCACGATAATCCAGTTTGCCCGCGAGAAGTTTTTCGCAATTGCCTCGAAATCGGCCGGGAAGTCAAGGAACTGAATGATATCTTCATAAGTATAGGAAATGAGGTTCCAGGCTGCAATTTGTTGGCCAGCCTGGGGGCCATAGAGCCGAAGAATAGACTCCTGAAGGGCGTTTACATCTAGGCCAGGCCCTCTCCCAGGTTCGCTCTCGAAGCTATCCGTGATAATGATTATCAAGTCGTTCCGGGTGGGGGGATTGGGCAAAGTGTCATTCAATTCCGAAATACCTGGGCTGATCAATGTTACCCCCTGGCGGGCAACTTCGCTGGCGATTTGACTTTTATCTTCTAAGGCTGAGAGGGAAGCTGTAGGGGATACTTGCGAGAGAGCAAAGTAAGTGTACATTGTGAATTTTTTGCTTAGTACCCGGAGAACGGATTGATCTACTCGCTCCGCAAATGTTTGGTCTTCTGCATATTTCTGAGCAAAGAACTCCAGTGTATTTGTAATTGTCGTGTAAGCATCTGGCAGGTCGCTGTCTGTAAAACCGCTGTCTGCAAAACCGCTGTCTGCAAAGTCTCCCAGGTATAAAATGTCATTTCCGGCGAAGAAAGCCTCCAGAGCGACCTGGCGGGCATTGAATGTTTCGCCGGCAGGATCGTAAAAATAGCGCAAGGCCTGGCTTCCCAGGCTGTCGCTGATCATCAGCCCCCCGTTCTGGCGCCAAACGCCAAATGGCTCTAACTCCATTAATAATTCGAAGGCCCGGGGATCAAGGCTGATGGGGCGCGTCGTAGAGCGGATATTGCCTTGGAGTCCCTGGTACCTGATGTGTGAAGTTAGCAATCCATCTACAGTCGCCTCTGGGGAGGGAGCGTTTCCTGTCACCGCAAAGAAAGGGGCCAGTTCAATTTGCTGTAATTGCTCCAGCGATTTGCGAACGGTGGCAATCTCTTCTTCGGGGAGTCTGTCTGCGCTGCCCAGGCCCGGAAAATATTTACCCACGACTAGAATTTGATTTTGACTACCTTCATGGACGCCTTCTATATAGGCTTGCCCCATCCGTCCTACCCAGTAGGGATCCCCCCCGAAGATTCTCACTCCTAAATCGCTTGGCTCTCCGGGGTGGGGGGTTTCTAAGACATCCAAAGAAGGCCCAAGTAATAGGTTAACGCCTAATAGGGAAAGTTCCCGGCCTGCCACATCTCCCACTTGCTTAGCGAGGTCAGGATTCCAAGTGGCTCCAATTGCCATTTGGCTGGGGAGGGGACTTACTTCACCCATGATTTGTGTATGAACAGAATTATCTCCTTCTTGTGAAAGCCCAACGAATAAGGGGATATAAGCCGGGGGAGAAGTTTCGGCAGGCATGTCTTGTTCTTCATACGAATTGTTGTATTCAATCTCTTGGAGCTTATTTGTTAAACCCCTTATGCCTTCGACACCCTCTTCTTCGGGAATGTTGCCGTTCGCGCGGCTGAGGATCACCCCGCCAATGTGGTATTGGGTAATAAGCTGGTAAATGGGTAAGTCAGGGTTAAGATCGGTACCAGAAAAGGTCACCAGGAAAAGTTGCCCCACTTTCTCTTCTGGTGTCATTTCCTCCAAAAGGCCTTGGGCCTGTTCTTGCGGGGTATGTGATGTAGCGCTCTTTGCGTTCTCAGGTGCGCTGAGAGTTGCAAGGAGGCAGACCAGGATCAAAACCTGGAATAAACGCTGGCGGATTCTCATTCTTCTCCTTAGAAGTCTAAATCCTCTAACTTTACACTTTTAAAATTGCTGTGTCACTGCGAGAAGCGTAGTTTGCGACGTGGCAGTCTCCCGGTTATCACTGGGACAATGAGGTCAGGGAGATTGCCGCGCCGCACAAGCAACGGCTCGCAATGACATGTGGTTAATAAGAAAAAGTGTCAACTGATTTCTGGCTCAAAATGAACCATCCCTGTTTTTTGGCGATTGTTCTTAGAGCCAGGAGGGGGTCGTCGGTAAATATTCCATCTATGCCCAATTTTATCAGGCGCTGAATGTCTGCAGGATGGTTGACCGTGTAGGCTAAAAGTCTGCGTCCTTGGCGATGGACGTTGTCGATTATGCCTTGTGTCACATACTGGGAGGGGATGTGTACGGATTGGTAGGGTATTAGTTCCCTTAGCCATGTGCGGACCATGAAACCTGACAGACCCTTATTTGGCAACAACCCCTTTGATGTCTCTGGAAGCAATTTATCAATTTGTCTGAGAGCAAAAAGATTGTAAGACGAAAAAAGCACCCGTGATGCCATATTATGTTCTCTGACACATTGGGCTACTTTTTCTGTAAGCTCCCCAGAGAAAATGGTCTCATTTTTAAGTTCTACGTTTATAAATATCTTTTTTCCTACTGTTTCGAATACTTCTGCCAATGTCGGTATTTTCTCTCCATGAAAAGCGTCGTCATATACAGAGCCAGCATCAAGTTCCTTCAAAGCCGCTAGAGATAAATCGCTGACCATGCCTTTTCCATTTGTTGTCCGGTTCACAGTATTGTCGTGGATGACAATAATATGACCATCGGCAGAGAGTCTGACGTCTAGCTCAATAGCGTCTGCCTCTTGTTTGACTGCTAATTCGAAAGCAGAAAGTGTGTTTTCAGGAGCGTATGCGCTGGCTCCTCGGTGAGCAATCACCGCTGGTTTGGGAAGGTGTGCGAGCATGGTTAGTCGTTAGTCTGGTAGTCGCTAGTCTGGTAGTATTGATTCGAATCCGCGAAGGCGGATTTCGCGTACCAGCAGCGAATTCGATTCGCTTGGAAAAGCTCGATCTTGGAAGATCGATTTCCAAAGGATAGCGAAGGTTTGTAACCGAGCGGTGAGAGAAATTTTTACGCAACACGCACCACGCAACACGGGTTAAGATACAATCACCCTACATCTCAACACATTTCAACCGCTTTATAAATCAACAAAATACGCTTGAGCTGCCTGGTCAATAAGTTCTTTCGTCATCGCCGGTTCGCAATTTAAAAAGTGGCTAATATCAATAATTTGATCGCATATATCCCGGGGATGAGCTGCACGCAGATTGCGGTTGCGTTTGATATACCATTCCTGGAGCAGATAGGCTAAAACTTTATCGTTGTAGGGGACTTTTTTGGCCTTCGCCACTTTCATAAAAATTTGCCGGTACTCTCCATACGAGGGATCAGTAACTTCGATCTTGTGTCTTAATCGTCGCAAGAAGGCCTCATCCACCAGGTCTCTAGGGGGAAGATTGGTCGAGAAGACCACCAGGACTTCGAAAGGAATTTCTATCTTCCGTCCTGTATGCAGGGTCAGGTAATCCACGCGATTTTCAAGGGGAACAATCCAGCGGTTGAGCAGGTCGCTGGGGCGGACCTGTTGTCGTCCAAAGTCATCTATCAATAATATCCCTCCAGCTGCTTTCACCTGGAAGGGGGCTTCATAAAATTTGCTCACATTGTTGAATACCAGGTCTAAATCAGTCAAAGTCAATTCTCCGCCGACCATGATGAACGGGCGTCGAATATGTACCCAGCGTGGGTCTCGCCGCGCCCCTGACCTCAAGGAGCCAGTCCCGGTTTTGGTGGTATCCTCATGTGGTATGAGTTCGTGATTTACCGAGTCGTATAGTTTGACCACCTGGCCTTCAATATAAAGCGCAAAGGGTATATACATGCTCTCGCGCAAGACCATCCTTCCAATGGCCCGGGCGATGCTGGTTTTCCCATTCCCGGGAGGCCCGTATAGAAAGATAGAAGCGCCGGAGTTCACCGCAGGGCCAACTTTATTATAGATTTGTTCTGCGAGTACCAACTGAGAAAGAGATTGTCTGAGCACTCTTCGGGTGATATGTATTCTCCCTTGGCTTTGGCGGAGAATAGCATTATTATAATCTTCTATAGGCACCGGAGCAGGGCCAGCGTATTGGCTGCGTTCCAGGGCTTCCCGGGCTCGTTTCATCCCGGCCTGAGTGATACCATACTGGTAAGACCCCTCTCCCAGCCCCATGCTGGAGGCCTTGACCTCAATAGATTTTTCGCGTTTGAGGATATCTAATATCTTATCGACAACAGCCGTGAAGGGCAAAGCAATAGCTTCTGCGATCTCGTACCCGGTCAGGTATCCCTGGAAATACAAGATTTTCAAAGCCAAGTCTTGTAACCAAAGCTGTGCTAATCCTGTTTCTTCGATTCTTGTAATAGGTGGAGGAAGAAATGCTTTCCGATGCCTACTAGTTGCTTGAGCTGCGTTCATAATTAAGGCTCCTATAATATCTTATTTTGGCTCTTTGGGATTTCGCGGGGATTGCTAGTGACACGTAATTATAGCATGCTCTTGTGTGCCCGCAAATGTTGTTAGTAGATATTTTGGCAAAACTCTAAAGGTCTCTGTACTTAAGACCTTTAGGGTTTGCCGTCCAGTGGACAGTTTTTTAGAAGTTGGTATAATTGCGGCATGAAAATTACAGTCCTCATCCCAGCCTATAACGAAGTACATACCATCCGCGAAATCTTGAAGCGTGTTCGAGCAACCCAAATTCCCGATGAAATATTGATCGTGGATGATGGTTCTATGGATGGCACACGAGAAATTCTGGAAGACTTAGACGGCCAAGATTCGATACGCGTGATTTATCACCAGCAAAATCGAGGTAAAGGCGCCGCCGTTCGAACCGGGCTAGAGAATGCTGCCGGAGACGTGATCATCATCCAAGATGCAGATTTGGAATATGACCCCCGCTCATACCCCGATCTACTCGAACCCATCCAAGAGGGCCTTGCCGACGTAGTTTACGGGTCTCGTTTTTTGGGAGCGCCCCGCCGTGTCGCTATGTTTTGGCACATGGTAGCCAACAAACTTCTCACACTCCTGACCAATATCCTATATGACACCATCCTCACCGACATGGAAACCGGATACAAGGTCTTCAAGCGGGAAGTCGTCCAGGATATGCCTCTCCACGCCAAACGTTTTGAGTTTGAGCCGGAGTTCACTGCCAAAATTCTCAAGCGCAAGTTCCGGATTTACGAAATCCCCATTGCCTTTAATCCCCGTGATTATGCGGATGGCAAGAAAATAGGACTAACAGACGCCTTCGAAGCTATTTGGGCCTTACTCAAGTATCGCTTTGTGGATTAGGGGGAGCGGCCTCCCCGCCCCGGGGGAAAACGCTGGGGGGTGGGGACTCCTCGCCCAGGGGGAGAAAACGCTGGGGGCGGGCAAGGACTCACCAGCAGCGTGGAGCAAAGGGGGAGGCCGTGAGGGACAACGTTTCCCCCTAGCTCCCCTTAATATCCTTGATATTCAACTGCAAAGTCTTTTTATCCCGAAATTCATTTTCTTCGAAGGTGTATAACACATCAATCTCGGCGGGCATCTTGTCGTCCCAGTCTCCCTGTTGAAAGGCAATTGCGTCAAAGGTAATCTTTCCATCCGTCACCTTCAATTTCAGATGCGAGCCATCTTTCCCGACCCGCCGGCTACTTTTGACTTTCACTCCCCGGCTGGCAAATTTAGCGCGGGGATTGCCGTAACCGGTTGGTTCTAGCCAGCTCAGGTATTCCAGAACATCGGCGTCTAGCTCTGAGAGTTTAACCTCGGCGTCTGCGTGAAGCGTGGGTTGAAGTTTCTGGTCTTCGAACTCTTCCTCCGCTATTTGTGTCATGCGCTCTACAAAAGCGGGGATATTGTCGTTAGCGATCGTGAAACCCGCCGCCGCCGCGTGGCCTCCGTGCTGCTCCAGCAAGTCTTCGCATTGATCCAGGGCCTCGATGATGTTGAATTCAGGAATGCTCCGGCAAGAAGCTGTAGTGAGGGCGCCCCGTTCTTCTCCGACAATGGCTGGCCGGTAATATTGCCCTACCAGATTCGAGGCCACTAGCCCGACCACGCCCTGGTGAAAGTCTGAATGAAAGGCAAAAAGGACGGGAGGAACTTCCTGGCCCTCGACAGCCTGTTCCACGGCCTGCCCCTTGAGTTCTCGGGTGATCTCTTGGCGTTGGCGGTTGAGTATCTCTAATTCTTGAGCCATTTGCCCGGCTTGCATGAAATCCTCTTCCAAAAGTAATTCAAGGGCCTTCCGGGCCGAACTCATTCGCCCAGCGGCATTTATCCGCGGCCCTAACCGGAAGCCAATATCAGTGGCTGTCACGTTTTCCGGTTTCACCCCCGCTGCCCCCATCAAAGACATAAGCCCTTGGCGGCGTGGTCTTCTCATCTGCTCGAGGCCATCCCGCACGAGAACCCGATTCTCGCCGGTCAAGGGAACCAGGTCGGCCACAGTCCCTATGGCTACTAAATCCAGGTAGTTCTCCGCCTCTAGTTGGGTCTTATATTCTCCCAACCCCACCAGGAGTTTATAGGCCACCCCGACCCCGGCCAAGCTCTTTTCTGGGTATGTATCGCCCTCTTGTTTGGGATTGATGATCACATCGGCTGCCGGAAGCTTGGGGCCAGGGTGATGGTGGTCGGTGAGAATGAAGTCCATCCCCAACTCTTTCCCTGTTTGCACTTCATCTACGGCGCGGATGCCGCAATCCACGCTGATGAGCAGCTTCACCCCTTTGGAATGCAATTCCTTGATTGCCGCGTGATTTAGCCCATAGCCTTCCTTGATGCGGTCTGGAATGTAGGGGATAACGCTTCCCCCTAGCGACCTCAGTGCGGCTGTCAGCATTGCCGTCCCGGTGACGCCGTCTGCGTCGTAGTCTCCATATACGGCCATGGCCTCATTATCGTTGAGGGCCGCCAGGACGCGCTGGACACCTGCCTCGACGCCCAGGGGGTAAGCCAGGCCCGTTGGGGGGCGAGTTTCCAAGAATTGGCATGCGGCTGCACGAGTTGCATATCCGCGATTATACAGAATTTGCTGCAAGATGGGGGGATAACCGCGCAGATCCTCTTTTGCTTTGGGCGGTAAATGAAGGGCTATTTGCCAATGTTTATCTAGTGGCTGCATATTTGTCTCGCTATGTTAGTGGTGCATTGCATCTGCTTTTGGATGCGTTGCACCACGAGTATGCCCATGAAACCCGAACTGCAATGCACTTTCCCAAGTGCAATGCAGTTCTGCTCCGCAACCATGATGTGGCTGGGGTGGAGCAAAACCTCGCCGCCCCCGCTTCGCATCCCCCAGGGTTTGTCCCCGCTGATGCGTGTGTGCCACGCTTGGGCGTGGCCTAGCGCCTGGGGCTAGCTCTCACGCCCCCGCGTGGCGCCTCCTCCAAAAAATCCACCACACGCTCGAGCAGGATCGGCAGATCCTGCGGGTGGCGTCCGGGGAACTGCCGTTCCCCTCAGAGCGTTGTAAGTAAAAAATCCGCCACACGCTCGAGCAGGATCGGCAGCTCCTGCGGGTGG
>DAOUWT010000271.1 GCA_030666985.1 Chloroflexota bacterium | reverse complement strand
GCCCAATCTATCACTGCTGCGCAGATGGCGCCCGAATGGGAGAGGAAAGCCACATCCCCCGAGGTAGGGCCGGGAGGCGGGAGGAAGGTGGTGTTGAGCGGATAATGGGTATCGAGCAAGCCAATGCAGTTTGGCCCGATCAGGCGGATGTTGTACTCGCGGGCAACCTGGAGCATTTTTTCTTCCAGCTTGGCCCCTTCTGGCCCTGTCTCGCGGAATCCGCCGGAGCCGATAATGGCGGCGCGGATGCCTCTTTCACCACATTCTTTCAGTGCGTTAGCCACGTATTTGGCTGGGATCAACACCACCGCTAGGTCAACCGGGGCGGGCACTTCAGCGACAGATTTGTAAATGTGCTGCCCCAGCAGGGTTCCGCCCTTAACGTTGACAAAGTGCACCGCGCCCTCGTAGTTGCTCCTTTCGAGGTTGTGGGCCAACCGGTATCCGAGTTTGGCGGGGTTGCTTGAGGCTCCGATGATGGCGACGCCTTGGGGTGCGAAGAAGGGGGTGAGGGAAGAGGGGGTGGGCATGTGGGGGTTTCCTTATTTATAATTTGTTTTGTAATTATTCACCCCCCTAGCCAAGACCTCCGAGGTTTGCACTTCAAAAACCTCGGAGGTCTGCCGTGCCAGAAGGGGGTGTTTGCATGTGGGTTTTCCTTTCTGTGGTGATGAGTAATGAGTGATGCGTGTTGCGTGATTCAGGTGCATTGCACTCCATGGGTTTCGGAGTGCGTTGCACCTGGGGTGATGTCGTGTTTTGTTGACCCGATGTGCAACGCACCTAAAAGAAGGTGCATTGCACATCTCCGTGATGATGCCGCCCAGTATACCATCGCAACTTATATATAAAATTTCTCTTTATCCACCTCTTCCCGCAAAATGCGCAGCTCATCTTCTGAGGGCGGGGGATTTTCTACCACTTCATCGGCCACTAGCAATTTGAAGCCGGTGTTTTCGAGAACGGCATCCACGCTGATGCCGGGCTGGGTGGCTAGGAGCATCATGCGCTTGGACTGGGGATGGTAGCCCATCACTGCCAGGGTGGTCACAACGCGGTAAGGCCCCGTCCCGGGGGGGAGGCCGGCCTCCTCGCGGGCGTTGGGGCCGGTCAGGTAGCCGGGGGTGGTGATGAAATCCACCTTTTCGACGAAGCGGCGTTTGTCGTGGCGCATGATGGCAATGGTCTGCCAGCAGTGAGAGCCAACATCGTTCCCGCCGCCGCTGCCGGGGAGACGCACCTTGGGATTATCGTGGTCGCCGATGACGGTTGAGTTCAGGTTACCGTAGGGGTCAATCTGCGCGCCGCCCAAAAAGCCATAATCCACGAACCCGCGCTGGGCAGTTTCTACAATATCTGTTATCCCTGAGGCAGCCAAGGCTCGGTGGAACGTTCGTCTCTCGCCCACCGCCAAGGGCAAATCTTCCAGCACCGCGCCCGTTCCGCCAAACTCGAAAATGCTGATCAAATTGGGCGCGTGCCGTTTTTGAGCCAAAGCAGCCGCCAGCATTGGAATCCCTGTCCCTATAAAAGCGGTTGTATCGTCTTCCATGAGCCGGGAAGCGGTGCAAATCAATAATTCACTGGGGTTATAGTTTTTCTCTGTCATTTCTACACCTCCGGTACCATGTCTTGTAATTCTTGGAGACGCTCTTGACCTATCAAATCCAAGTATTCCTGGTGGTCTTTCACATCATAGATATATTTTTGCAGATAAGCCTGAGTGGTCTCAACGTCCTTCGAGGCCTCAACCCAGGATCTAATGTGAGGCTCATCCCGTTCGTAGACGTAGCACATCTCGCCGGGATGGGAGCCAAAGGGAGCGTGTACCACGGCGTCAACCAGGTAGTAGGGGATGATGGTACGGTCGGGGTGTGCCTTAATTTCTTCGGTGGGGATAATTTCCTCCGCGCTGATGAGCAGGCGTTTCGAGGCTCGGGCCAATTCGAAGGCAAAGCCACTAATGCCATCAATTTGGGCGTTGCCGTATTTGTCGGCGCGGTGGACGTGAATCATTCCCACGTCCAAGATCAGGGCCGGGAGGAGGGCGATGGGGTCGCCCGTGAAGGGGCATTCCACCACTTTGGCTGCGCTGTATTTGAGGGTGTCGGTGCCGAGCATGGAGCGCGTGGGAATGAAGGGAATCCCCATAGCAGCGGCCTTGAACCGCCAGGCGATGCCAGCATTGCTCCACTCTACGCAGTGTTCTATGCGCCCGCTCTCTACCTCGCGGCGGAGACAGTTGGAAATGCCATAAACTTCCAATCCAATGTAGGTGTGGTCTAAGGCTTTGACCAGACCAGCCGCTAGCAGCATATCTAGCTCGAAGACACCTTGCCCAGCCACGTAAAGGTCTTTCTTGCCTTGACGGACGACTTCATTGACCAGAGATTGCGGGCAGCGCACCGTGCCATAAAGCTCCGTGCCAATGTAGTCTCCATCGTGAACGAACTTACTGACCGCCTCTTCTTCAGTCATCCGTTTGTCTATCAATGCCCTCGGCTTCTGCCGATTAAACTCCCGGAATGCGTTCACGTCCGGGGGCTGGAGCATTTTACCTAGGCCTTCTTCTAGCACGTTCATGGTTTCCTCCTTTACGGGAAAATGACAGAGAGAATTTTAAGTTGATGAAAAATTTGAGACCGCTGGAGGTGACAGTCACCTCCATAGATATTGTAACAAATATTACCCCCTTATGGCAAAATCTTTGTGAGTAACCGTTCACTCCCCTCTGGCAAAAAATACGAGATATGTCACTCTGAGCGAACGTTTTGTGTGAGCGAAGAGTCTCCCACTCTGGACGGGGAGATTCTTCGGGCAAAAACCGCCCTCAGAATGACATGTCCTTGAACGTTTGCGGGAGGGGGGTGAATAATTACCTTTGTGATTATTCAACCCCCATGGATTGGGGGGGGACGGGGGGGCGTGAGACCAACCCCCAAGCCTAGCCCCATGCCTAAGCGGGGAACAACCATGGGGATTGGTATCCACGCCGGGGCGAGGCTTTACCTAATCCCCAGCCGCTTGCGCTCCCATCAATCCCCCACGGGGAAAGTGAGGTTTCATTAGCTATTTATCCCCCTGCTGCTCATAATAATTAGCCGTAGCTTGGGCTGCCATTCGATGCAAAATATTGGTTATGTGTTGGTTAGTCTCGGCGAGGTCTTTGGTTTCCTTGGAGATGGTAAGCGGCTCACCAATGTGGATGGTTATTCTACTAAAAGGAAAAGGCAGCACGTAAGTGTCCCAACGCGGAACGCGGTAAGCGTGGCGGCAATAAGTGCCCATAGGAACAATGGTGGCGCCAGTTTTCTTGGCAATAAAAGATAGTCCAGGTTTAACAACGTAAGCCGGCCCTGCTGGGCCATCGGGGTGTAATACCAGGTTTTTACCCCCGCTGATCTTGCGTATAAACCGGATCAATTCGCGTCCCATCTTAAGAGACGAGTCCCCGTCTAAGTTCATAGAATAAGGTTCAGCCCCTAAAAGCTTGGCAAAAACCATCAGTATTTGTCCACGCCAATCATCAGGCGTAAGGCCTATAAAAGTACTCATGTCATGCTTTTGACAAATAAAAGCAGCCACCATCATGGTCATGCCGTGCCAACTGGTGATAATGAAGGGTTTATCCTTATCTAGAGCCTCCTCAAAATTGTCTATCCCACTAATTTGGAGGCGGCATGTTCTATAGGTAAGCGCAGAAAGTAAATAAAGCACTATTCCGTTGATTTGAGCAATAATGTTTGACATAGTTTTATAAAAACGAGAAACGCGAAGACGTGAAACGTGTAGACGATAAACTTGCATATATTTCTCTCTCCTCTCGCTTCTCGCATTACTCATTACTCCTCACGCTTCACGCATCTCTCCTCGCTCCTCATGCATCAAGTAAAACGCACGTCCCGTG
>DAOUWT010000306.1 GCA_030666985.1 Chloroflexota bacterium | reverse complement strand
CGATTGGAGGCATGAAGCGGTACAATATTCTGGTTCATGCCTTTCGCAACCACAAAACCGGCTTTGATGATGATGTGATTGCTATCACTGCTGGCCTGTGGAATTTCCTGCTCACCTAATTTTATTTAGGAACAACTCTATAGCCTATTTGTTCCTCATTACCATACAAATCTATCATTTGCCGAGATCGCTTCATCCATCGAGGTATCCAACTGATGTCGGCTGGATGTTTGACGGCCGCAGCTTTCCAGCCCTCGGCCAGATAGGCTTCTCCTGCCTCCTGAACGCGCCAGGGATTGTACCAATGCCTTCGCATCCATGGTTGAGCGACATTCGGTACCAATTTATGCAGTCCATCCCAAGCCCACTGGTCAATGGCTTTCATCCGGTTTTGTTCAGCGGTGTCTTGTTCCCGCCAGCGAGCATAGCTTCGACAGGCACGTTGCAAAGAGAGGAGTTCCCCGTTTGGCAAGGGGCAGAGTTCCAATCGCTCTGGAACGATTTGGTAGAGGCGAGCCAATACTCGGCTATCGATCCGATCACTGCTTGTATGTCTCCAGAGAGCGTGCCGGAAATCCTTCGTTTTTTGTCCATTGATGCGGTAGACAACAACACCTTGACGCTGCAAATATACTCCTACTGGGTACCAAGCCATACCGGTCGCTTCCAGAATAGCTATGATGGGAACATTAGCGGGGGCACCCTTTCGAGCGCGTTGGAGCAGCCGCTCCATATCCTCAGGTCGAGAGCGAAAGGATATCTGTTTACCAATAAACTGATTGCAGGCTGGGTCTAAAATCATGGCCTTATGTGAGGCACTAACCGCTAGGTCAATACCAATGATACGCATATTCATGAGAATCTCCTTTTGTTACAAGGTAATAAACTGATATGGAAGTGGTTTTGAAGCGGCGTTGGCCCAGTTCCGGTAGTCAAACAATCAAACCCAGCCTTGCGTGTGATTCGAGACCTGTTCTCAAGGAGCAGTCTCAATGTTCCCAATCGGGTCTCCTGGGCAGTCCGAACGACAATCTTCGTGCCGAGGCCGCACAATGCGCCTCACTCACATCTAGTCGCCGCTTCGGACTTCCATAGATATATTATGCCAGAAAATGTTCCGTTTCGCTATTCTTTTGTTGTTAATGTTCTATTTCAATATACAAATCTCAAAGGACACGAAGAAAACCTTAAAATGAGTTTTGAGAACTTGATAAAGTTAAGGCGAAAACCTCAAGATTCTTGAGCAAAAGTTTATAAATCTTAGAGTCTTCGTGCCTTCGTGGTAAAAAGTGACCTTTTTTCAGAGGAGTCTTTAATGAGGTTGAAATCATATGTGGGAAAATTAAAGCAATTGGCGGCGTATTCTTGTGAGGAAGTTGTAAGCGATTTTACGAAATTGGAGAGTGCCAAACACTTGCTCCAAATTTCAATTGAAAGCTGTTTGGATATCAGCAATCATATCATTGCAAGTGAGAATTTAGGCGCTCCTAAAAATTATGCTGATTCCTTTAAAATATTGACTGAAAACGATATTTTGCCTAAGGAATCTCTCATAACATTTCAAAGAATGGCTCGCTTTCGTAACCGCCTAGTACATATATATTGGGAGATTGAAGCTGAGGCTGTGTACCAGATTTTGCAGGAAAATTTGAGAGACTTTGATACTTTTGCTCAAAATATTTTGGAGTACATGGACAAAATAGGGGACAATATGGCTCTAACGTGGAATTAATCAATTACCGACTCACGTTTTACTCTTTACTTTTCACTCTTTCATACAACTCATTAAACTCCCTCAAACGCGACTTCAAACCTTCACTGAGATCGCCTTCCCTCATCCGCCAGGTCCAATTCCCACTGGGCTGGCTGGGATAGTTCATCCGCGCCCGATTGTCGAGGCTGAGTAAGTCTTGCATGGGAGACAGAGCGTAAACCGCTGTCGAAGACCAGGCCGCTCGAATCAAGTCCCAGGCAATATCATCCCCGCTCCGGGCCAGGTAACGGCGGGCGAAGTCACGTTCTTTATCCGTCACCCGTTGGTACCAGCCCAAGGCAGTATCGTTGTCATGAGTGCCGGTATACACCACATAATTGGATGAATAATGGTGGGGCAAGAATTCATTTGCAGCATCACTATCGAAGGCAAAAACCAAAATCTTCATGCCGGGAAGTTGGAAGCGGTCGCGGAGTGCGGTCACGTCTGGGGTAATCTCCCCCAAGTCTTCGGCGATGATAGGTAATTGCCCAAACGTATCGCTCACGGTCTGGAAGAAACCCGCCCCCGGGCCGGGAACCCAGCGTCCCTTGATGGCGGTCTCCTCCCCGGCGGGAATCTCCCAATAGCCCGCAAAACCGCGAAAATGATCCAGGCGGACAACGTCTACCAGGGATAGCACGGCCCTCATGCGGCTCATCCACCACCTGTAACCATCCTCGGCGTGGATGTCCCAGCGGTAAAGGGGATTCCCCCACATCTGCCCCGTCTCTGAGAAATAATCCGGCGGGACACCGGCCACGACCGTGGGGCTGCCTTCCCCATCCAGGAAGAATAACCCAGGGCTAGCCCACACGTCCGCGCTGTCGTGAGCGACGAAAATGGGGATGTCGCCAATGATCTGAATCCCTTTTTCGTGGGCCTGCGTCCGGAGCGTGCGCCATTGCCGGAAAAAGAGAAATTGCCGGAAGCTCTGGCGCTGGATGGCTATCTCGTGGCTGTCACGAAAATCTTGGATTGCCTGGGGATGGCGGTCACGCAGGGGGACGGGCCATCCCACCCAGGAGTTGCCGCCTTGAGATTCCTTGATAGCCATGAAGAGCGCAAAATCCTCCAGCCAGTGGGATTCTTGGGATTGGAATACCCTCAAGGCTTGGTGCAGCTCCTGGGAGGCAGTGTGTTGGAAGCGGGTGAAAGCCCGGTCCAGGAGACCCAGCTTCCAGGGGATGATGGCCCCGTAGTCCACCTTGTCCGTTCGGAATTGGGGCGCATCAACCAAGTCGTTGGCGTGGATCAAGCCTTCGGCCAGGAGCGCGGCGGGGCTTATGAGATAGGGATTGCCCGCGAAAGAGGAAAAGCACTGGTAAGGCGAGTCTCCGTACCCGGTGGGACCCAGGGGGAGAACTTGCCATAAGCGGCAACCTGTCTTAGCGAGGAAGTTGATCCAGTTGTGGGCCTGGGGGCCGATGTCGCCGATCCCGTAAGGGCCGGGCAGGCTGCTGGGGTGAAGGAGGATCCCTGAGGAACGTTCAAATTGCATGGGTGGCTCCTGATATATGCTTGGCTACACGCTCGAGCTGGATTGGCAAATCCAGCGGGCGTGGTGGTTTACTCTCTGCTCAAGCAGGGTCGGCAGCCCCTGCGGGCGGAGGCCGGGGAACTGGCGTTCCCCTT
>DAOUWT010000381.1 GCA_030666985.1 Chloroflexota bacterium | reverse complement strand
TCTTCGGCAGCAGGCTCTTCGGCAGCAGGCTCTTCAGCAGCAGGCTCTTCAGCAGCCGGTTCTTCAGCGGCTGGGCTGGAACAGGCAACTAACGCCAGACCGAGAATCAGCATCAAGCTAATTCCCAATATCAGGCTTCGAATCGCTTTTGATTTGAGTTTCATTTCTCATCTCCTTGAAAATGTGGGTATGTTCTAAATTAATTTTGTTTCGCTTCTCTGCCTACTTCAATAACTCTTTTTGTGGTACACCTCCTTGTTTAGGGTTAAACAGCCAGATCTACTCCCACAGTACTTGCCCGAATAACCAGTTCTGGCGTAATTACCGTCTCACCGCATCTGTCAGCTTCGTCATTGATGCAATTAAGCAGCGTGGAAACCGCCTGATTTCCCAATTCCATGCGAGGCACGTGACATGACGTGAGTGGGGGAGACACCAAGGTAGCCAGCATGATGTCATCGTAACCGACAACCGCCAAATCTTCCGGGATGCGCCGTCCTACCGTTGCGCAGGCGCGCAACGCGCTGACGGCGATCAAATCGTTGTAGCAAAACAGGGCTGATAATTCTGGATGGTTGGCGAGCAAAGAATGGACCGCCGCCTCACCGCCAGCAACGGTAGGAATGCAGTAATGCACCCAGTCATCTCGTCGCTCGATGCCAGCTTCGGTTAGGGCCTGTTCATAACCCTGCAAACGTTTGATGCCGCTATATGACGTAGTGGGGCCAGCTATAAAGCCAATGGCCGTGTGGCCCAGTTGTAGCAAATGCTGCGTAGCCAAATAGCCGCCCAAAACATCGTCCACTAAAATAGCTGGGACCGTTTCATCTGCAAAACGCCGATTGACCATCACGGCGGCTCGAAAATGAGCGAGCGCTTGTTGGAGAGGCGCATCATCTTCACGGAGGCCGCATACGATCACGCCGTCTACATACCTTTCATCCAGTGTATGCAGCACCTCGAGTTCGCGCGAAGCGTCTTCACCCGTGTTGCACAGCAAAACGCTGTAACCATGGGTGTAAGCGACTTGTTCAACTCCCCGTGCAATTGCAGAAAAGAAAGGGTTGGAGATATCGGGTACCACAAGGCCGATGGTGGCTGTGCGGGCTGTGACAAGACTTCGAGCTATGGGGCTGGGTCGATAACCAGTTTCGGCAATAACTTCTTGAACGCGTTGTTTGGTGGCGGGGCTGACATGGGGCTGGTTGTTGATGACGCGCGAAACAGTTTGGTAAGACACCCCCGCTAATTTCGCTACATCGTCAATCGTTACACGTCGTCGGCTCATGGCAATATCTTGATGCATCAGACTTGTGTTGGGTCATAGTTGCTTTGTGAGCGCTCACGTGAGCGCTCACATCAATATACATGAGGATATTGTTAATGTCAAGTTAAACTCAAGTTCAGACAAAATATCAACCTTCACTTGACAAAGCTTGTCCTTACGCGCCGTTCCGCTCAGGGTGCTTATTTTTTGTATCTCTGACAAGTTGTGCGTACACACTCTATGGGATTAGAGTTGACAAGAAAAACTAATTCTAGTATTTTAAATCTGAAATAAAAAGGTAATCGTTCAGTTAGTAACCGGCAGCAGGGAAGGAACAGGCTGACCCTGCGTGCAAATCAGGGTCAAGAAATCTAAGACATCACGGTTTTGCTGTCGCATAGAGATAACAACAGTCAGAATTCGCTCGACGAATCTGCTGCCCTGCTCGCTTTGAGTGCCAAAACTGCGGCGTCGCCAAATCACGCCTCGCCGTAAAGCTCGCTCCGCAGCGTTATTGGTTGGCTCAACGTCATTCTGCTTTACAAATGTCCACAAGGCAGGTTCAACTTTCAAGATATTTTTGCATGTCTTACGAGTTTTTTGATGCTCAACGTGAGTGCCGATCCGTAGCAGGCAATGGACATCTTTTTGAATAGGCTGCATGGCGACCTGGAAGTCGGAGCGAGACAGCGTACCATCCCGGACGCGATGCCACAAATTGAAGAACTGTCGGATTTCTGCCAACAACAACCGGCCAATGGTCTTTGATTCACCGTCCCGGTCAACCAGGGCTTGAAAATCACGTTTCAGGTGCGCCCAACAAACTTGTCGCTTTTCAGGATCAATCCAGTTGTATGCGCTGTATCGATCCGAACCGACGATACCATCGTAATTGGTTCCCACCAATTGTTTAGCACCTTTTGCGCCGCGTGTCTTGAACAATCGGAAGGCAGTCACTTGGGAGGTGCTGCCAACCCACAACCAAATCTTCTTATTCAACTCATGCCAACTGGTTTCATCCAGGTTGATGGACGGTTGTTTTTGAACATATTCATGTATCTTCTCAAAATTTTGGGGTAGCCGGATCCAAAAAAATAGCATACCATAGAGGACATGATAGATAAATTCAACCCGCAGATGATTCAAGATGTAGAAGGCGCCCGACAAGCGGTGGTGCAGCTATTGAATCTTGT
>DAOUWT010000107.1 GCA_030666985.1 Chloroflexota bacterium | reverse complement strand
GTAGAGGCTTTTTTATCAAGCCCCCAGAATGGGGGAAAGGGGGAGGTGTGTCTCTTTTACGTTATTTTTTCACGAAAATTGACTAGCTTTCTTTTGAGCCATCAGAATCTTTTTTTTTCCGTATTCATTCTTCACCGCTGGTGAAACGTGAAGAGTGAAGAGTGAAACGTGAAGAGTGAAACGTGAAGAGTGATTCCTTTCGCTCTCCGGACGAGGATGCTTATCACCCTTATGGCATGTTAGTTTTCAATCTCAACAATGGCTTTGTTCAGGGCTTTAATGTCTTCGAATTCGAGCCTACTGCGGAAGAAATACAAGAAGCTCTTTTTAACAACATGCTTCAAAGCCCGCCCAGCATCCCAGTAGACCCTCATCGCCCTGGCGGCAGAATTTTATAAGGCGGCCCGTGGGTGCATCTAAAGAAGCCGTCTCTCATTACCGCGACATGCTGCATTTGAACCCCAATGACAACCAGGGCATTCGCTATAGTTTGCTCAACCTCCTCCATTGGCGCAAAGTTTCTGGAGCCGTGGAGTGGCTGAAGGAGCAGATGTAGGGGAGTGGGGAGTGGGGAGTGGGGATTGGAGATTAGATATTGGGGGAGGAATCGCCGGTGCGGGAAGCGGGGGATGGGGGATGGGTTTGTCCGTGGGGGGACGGGGAGCAAAACCCGGGGGAGGGGGGAATCGCAGGCGGGGGCGTGTTGCAGTGAGGCAGCCAGGTGCAACGCTCTTCTAAAGTGCGCTGCGCCTGGTAGATCATCAAAAAATTGACCTTGCACCTCCCTTGCGAGCAACGTAAATCAATTCGCCGGGATATTGTGACCCGTAGGGGCTTTTATCATACCCTGCGTAAAGGTGTTCAAACTCAAATCCACAGCGGGCGAGTAAATGTTCCGCCTCGTAGCGAAACAAATAGCGCATGTCAAAAGCGTGTACCAATCGCTCTTCGCGTCCATCGGGATAAGTCACATAATAAATCAACTCAACCTGATTGATTTGTTTAAAATGATCGCGGGCTACAATTTTATGGCGTCTGTTAACCTTCCGGCCATCGGGCATGGTGAATTCCGGCTCATCGCCAAATTCTTCTCCTACATTGTCCCTGGTTAACGCCTCAAGAGAGGGGTTGAAAATATCTAAAATCAGGCGTCCCCCAGGCTCCAAATGGCGGTGGATGTTTTTCAGGCAGGCCATCTGGTCTTCTACGGTGATGAGATGTTGGAAGGGGCGGAAGGGCGTGGTCGCCAGCTTGAAGGTGCGGCCCAGCGTGAAGGTGCGCATATCATCCTGCACCAGTTGCGCCCGGGACTGGACCTCAACGGGTTCTTGGCCCAAACGTTCGCGGCATATTTTCAGCATGTGGGGGGATAAATCCAAGCCGACGATTTCAATCCCGGCCCGCGCGGTGGGGATGAGGACGCGCCCGGTGCCGCACCCCACCTCCAAAACCGGACCGTCCGCGTTTTTGGCGGCCTCCACGTAAAAACCTACGTCCCGCCGTTCGCGGTAGGGAGTCACGTGATCGTAAAGATCAGCCACAAAAGCATATTCAACGTATCCACCTGCAGAATCCATATTGGTCACAACTCCTTTGGTAATATGGGTAGATTGGAAATTAGTATATTGGGAAATTAGTATATCGGTAAATTGGGGCACCAGTTTATTGGTTTAAAAAAGTGTCAATCTAATTGTGAATCATCCCTAAATATAGTACACAAACCAATCTACCAATCTACCAGTCTCCCAATCTACCAGTCTCCCAGTTTCCCAATATACCACTCCAATCCCAACACATAAGACCGCCATCCGAAGCCAGCGATGGTACCTGCACAGACGGAGGCAATGAGCGATTGGCGGCGGAACTCCTCGCGGGCATGGATGTTGGAGAGGTGTACCTCCACCACTGGGACTTTGATGGCTGCCACCGCATCCCGCAGGGCCACAGAGGTGTGGGTGTAGCCGCCCGGGTTGAATATGACGCCATCGGCCCAGTCGTCCGCGTCGTGGAGGGCGTCTATCAATTCGCCCTCGTGGTTGGACTGGACTGTTCGCAACTCCACCCCATGCTCGGCGGCAAAGGTAACCAAACGCTGGTTGATTTCATCCAGTGTCACCACGCCGTAGACCTCCGGCTCGCGCTGTCCGAGGAGGTTGAGGTTGGGGCCGTGGAGGATGAGGATGGATTTCATGGTCTCTACTCAAATATGTCAGCGTCGTAGGCCGGCTGGCGGAGCGGCAAGATGATGTGAAAATCACTTCCGGGGAAATTTTTTTCGTCACGCCCCAAGCTCTCTACCCAAACACGTCCGCCGTGCGCCTCGACCACTCCCTGAACAACAGCCAAGCCCAACCCCGCTCCCCCAGCTTTGAATTTCGTTTTCCCAGAAGAGTGTAAACTTACATCGCCACTCTGGTAGAACCTGGTGAAAATTTCCTGCTGTACATGAGGATCAATGCCAATCCCCGTATCGCTAACCACAATTTCAACCCCTTCCCACTCCAGCAAACCGGCCGATGTGGGAATGTACCGACCACCAATAGTAATCGTTCCACCATTGGGGGTGTATTTAATGGCATTGCTGAGTAGATTCGAAAAAACCTTCTCAAGAGATTGGGGGTCTCCGTAGATTTTTGGAATATCATCCAAGCCTTCATAAACCAGAGAAAGCTCCCGGGAATGTATATCACTCTCGAACGCGCGTCCAATACGTTGGAGAACAGAATCCAAAGAAACTGGCTGCGTTCTGAGTTCCAAGGCACGGGAGTCGATCTTGGCCACATCCAACATGCTTTCAATGATCTCATGCAGCCGTTCGGCACCACCCAACAACCCCTTGATCAGTTCAGCATAATATGAATTTTCCATCAGATCATCATCAGAGGACAGCATTTGAGTATACCCGTTCATCACGGTGAGAGGGGTGCGCAATTCGTGAGAAGCAATGCTGATAAAATCCGATTTGGTGCGCTCGATACGTTCCAGTTTCTCATGAACGGCTTCCATGGCAGCGTAAGCATTTCGAAACTCATTATTTACCCTGGTCAAGCTTTCCACCAGGCGAGCATTCTGAAGAGCAACTGCTGTTTGATCCGCAAAGGTTTCAAGCAATTCCAAGTCTTCGTGAGAATAAGATGCCCCAGAATGCTTGGGCGCTAAAGCAAATAACCCGACCCATTCGGACTGAGTGTGTATGGGAATAAAGACTTCCACATCTAGGGCGTGCAGCCACAAAGCAACATTCTCGGGGAGGGTTTGAAAGTTAGGAGAGAGTTCAATCTCAGCTTGGGTTAGGGGACGCTGCTCGCCGGCAAAAATGCGGGCAAAGATGTTATTTTCAGTTAGAATATCCAGGTTAGGAAGAGTATCTCCCATCCCCTTCACGCCGCGCAAACGCCACCCAGATGCGCCAACCCCAACCTCCATCTCGTCCACCAAGAATAATGCTCCCCCCACAAGGTCCAGGGCCTCGCTAATCAACCCCACGGCAACGGTAGATAATAAATCTATCTCCAAAATACTGCTAATGCTTTTACTGTATTCGCGCAGGGCGCGGTCACGGTCATATATTTCTCCCGTCAAGATTTGGACAATCTCTCTGGTTTTCTCTAAGAGTGGGTTATAGGAAAAGAGCAGCATTAGCGCCATAGCGACACTGCTTAGAACAGGTTGATACCAGGAATACCCTCCTAAAAGCCGCTCTCCCAGAAGAAAGCCGAAGGTGAAAAGCAATAAGGAAAGTAAACCTGCCAAGGCGGCGCTAATCAGTTTGTAGGCTAGAACTTTTAAATCCGGGAGGCGATATGTGCGAACAATATATGCAATTGCCAAAGCCGCTAAGAAGAGTAAAAGGCTGCCAACCTGTTCAATCTGGAAGAAGATTAAAAGTGATCCTCCCGAAAAGACCACCAAGGCGCCGGCCCAATATTTGACTCGATTTTTGATAAACACTGTTCGAGCTGTGCGATGTGTTTTCCTAAGGAAAATACCCGTGGCAATGATAAGCCCTCCCCACCCAACGAGCAAAGCAACCAAAGACAGATGTTGGCGATAAATGCCGTAAACGCCGCCCGGTAAACCAAACCAGAGGACATTGGGCAGCGCAAAAACGTTGATGTCTAATAGGATAACTGCCAGCAACCAAGCCAAGCTAAGGGACAGCCATGTCCAACCAGGGCCTTTTTTTTGAAAGAGCAGGAGGGAAAGGTTCAAGAACAGCCCTGCCAAAAGCAGCAACTCATAACGCGGCAGATTGCCTTTCACAGGAGGAATGAAAATCTCAAGGATTCCTAGACATGCGAGGGTTAGGACAAGCATTTCTACAAAAGAAAGGGCCAAATAAAAGATGAGAAAATAATCCGCCGCCTGGTGAAGGCGTTTCCTGCGATAGGCCGAGACAGTCACCGCAAGGTAAAACACGGCCAGGGGAACATATAAGATCAGAGGTAAAACAAGAATATCATTCATGAATTTCTCGCGTTTTTAAATAAACACAGCTACGTTTTCTCCCGCGCTTAGGCCATTAGCATCCGCCGGAATGCGTATCAATCCACCGGCTCGAGCAAGTGTGAAAATCAGGTTGCTCTTTCCAAAAATAGGTTCAGCGCGATAGTTTCCAGCGGTCGAAGCGTGCAATCGAACGGGAATCCAATCCTCACGACCGGTTTTCGAGGAGAGGTTAAGGGTTAGTTGGGCGGAAACGGTGGGTTGAAGCCTGTCCCGGGGGAGGCCGAGCAGGGCCCTGAGGGTGGGGAGGACGAATAGGCCAGCTATGACAAGGGCGCTAACGGGATTCCCCGGCAAGCCGATGAAGGCCCGTCCCCCAGCGACTGCCAAAATGGTAGGTTTGCCGGGCCTAACATTGACGCCATGTACCAACACGCCTGGTTCACCTTGGGCGTCCATGACTTCGGCCGTCAAATCGCGCGTGCTGGCCGAGGAGCCGGCGGTGACTGTCACAATATCACACTCTTCTTTGGCTTTCGCCACGGCAGAGAACATGGCCTCGCGGTTATCGGGGATGATACCATATTGGAGAGGGATACCCCCCGCGCTTTCCACCAGCGCGCTGAGAGTGTAGGTGTTCACGTCTCGAACCTGGCCCGGAGCAGGCCGCTGCCCAGGAGGTACAACCTCATCCCCACTGGACAAGATTCCCACCCTGGGAGGCCGAGCCACGAGGACCTCGCTGGCGCCCAGGGCCATCAATCCCCCGATCTCTGCCGCGCGAAGACGCATCCCCTGGGGAATCACTTCCTGTCCTTGGGCGACATCCTCGCCCATTTCAATCATGTTCTCGCCCATGGCAACAGAATGTAGGATTTCAACCTCACCTGGCCGGGCCGCCTGCGTGTGCTCCACCATGACGACGGCATCGGTTCCGGGCGGCAACATGCCTCCGGTGTGTATGAGGGCGCATTGCGTGCTTTCCACTTCGAAGTCGGGGGATGCACCCATGGGAACCTCGCCCTTCAGGGTCAGGTAGACGGGTAAGGCTTGGCTGGCCCCATGGGTGTCGGCGGCCCGGATGGCGTAGCCATCTACCGTGGAGCGGTTGAACTCAGGCAGGGGATGGGGCGCCAAGACCGGTTCAGCCGTCACGCGGCCAAGTGCTTGGACGGCGGCAATTCTTTCGGTCTGCACTTGAATGGGGAGGGCGTCTAGGAATTTTTCTAGGGCGTCAGCGGGGGGGAGGAGGTGTAGGAATTCGGGCATTTGGGGGGGGATTAGGGATTAGGGATTAGGGATTAGGGACTAGGGATTAGGGACTAGGGATTAGGGATTAGGGATTAGGGATTAGGGATTAGGGATTAGGGATTAGGGATTAGGGATTAGGGATTAGGGACTAGGGACTAGGGATTAGGGACTAGGGACTAGGGATTAGGGACTAGGGATTAGGGAATTGGTCAGAACTAATATCCAATACCCAATATCCAATACCCAATACCCAATACCCAATATCCAATTAAACCCGCCGAGAAACAACAAATTCAGCCAACTCTCTCAGAGCCTGCTTTTCCTTTCCCCGGGCCTGCTCCCCAGGTAATTTTTCTAAGGCCGCAATAGCTCGTTTCGCAAATTGCTCCGCTTCTTGGTGAGCGTGCTCAATTGCTTCACTGGCCTGAATGCTGGCAATTAGTCGCTCAATCTGAGCTTTCTCAACATCTCCTTTGAATACAACTGCTATACTATCATCGCTGGGATGCAATTCCTGGTAACAAATTGCTGGGAGAGTAATGATGCCTTGCCGCAAATCGCTGCCCACAGGCTTCCCCACCGTGGCTTGCTCACCCGTGAAATCCAGAATATCGTCAACAATCTGAAAGGCCATCCCCAACTCGTGTCCGTAGCTAGAGGCATATTCAATTGCTTCTTCATCCACATTAGAAACCATCGCCGCGGCCTTGGCCGCGAACACGAACAAAGAAGCCGTCTTTTCGCAAATACGCTGATAATAAGCCTCGCGGTCAGCAGTACGTTGACGGCCAAAGAGCTGGGTAATTTCTCCACTGACAATGGCAGCCAAGGTATCAGCAAAAAGCCGCGAGATAGCCAAATTGTCCAAATCAGCCCCCAAAGAGGCGGAGCGCGAGAAAAGATAATCACCAGCCAGCACGGTGGCAGCAGGAGACCAATTGGCATTCAGAGTAAAGTTTCCGCGCCGCAACAACGAGCCATCAATTAAATCATCGTGAACCAGGGTGGCTGTATGCAATAGTTCCAGAGAGGCCCCCAAAGTAATAAGAGTGTCAGGCTTTCCCCCCAGCATCCCGCCCACAAGTAAAACAATAGCCGGTCGAATACGTTTCCCGCCAGCAGACAAAATATATTCTAAGGCAAACTTAAGCTCAGGACTATAGCCATCAGACTGAAACCGCATCCGTTCTTCCACCTGCTGAATGCGATCTTGGATAAAATCTAAAAAAGTTACATCTCTCAAACTCATCTACTCCAACGAAACTGAGAAGGTGCATTGCACTTCATGTTTTCACTCTGTGCGCCTTTGGCGAGAAGTGCGTTGCACCTGTGACTCGGTAGACCCGATGTGCAACGCACCCAAAAGAAGGTGCAATGCACATCTTTCCAACTCACATACTCCAACGAAACAAAATTTCAGCATTTTCAGTGGTAACTCTGGCTACTTCGTTCAAAGGCAGGTCACGCACCTCGCTAATTTTTTCAGCAATATATTTGACATAAGCCGGCTCGTTTCTCTTCCCTCGGTGCGGATGCGGGGTGAGAAAAGGAGCGTCTGTCTCAAGCAGCAAGCGTTCTAGGGGCACAGAGGCAACAACTTTTCGCAAATTGGCCGCTTTTTTATAAGTAACAGGTCCTGTGATGCCCAAATAAAAACCTAAAGATATTATCTTATTGGCCTCGTCTAAATTACCTGAAAAAGAGTGTACCACGCCCAAGCGTCCTCGCAAGGCAGGACATTTTTGAATAGCCCTTTTGTGCCATGGTTCTATGATTTTTAGTAGGTCTATGATACAGGCTCTATCGCTCTCGCTTGCGTTACGAACATGCAAAACAACCGGAAGTTCCACCTCTAGGGCTAGTTCTAGTTGCTGTTTGAACACTCTGCGCTGCAAGTCATGGGGAGAGTGATGGCGGTAATAATCGAGGCCAATTTCGCCAATGGCCACAACCGGGGGATGGGTGGCAAGCTCGCGGAGGGCGTCCTGTGTGCCACCATCGCTGATGGACTCTCTCCAGGTGCGGGCCGAGTTGGGATGCACCCCCACGGCGGCAAAGAGCAGGGGGGATGTCTCCGCCTTGGATGGTGCTGCCATGCCGGGAGGCGCCACCCCAGGGGACGCAGCTGCCCCCAGGGGAGGCGTTTCTGCCAAATGGACAGCGTCCCGGCTTGAGGCTAGGTCTAGGCCGGGGGTGAGGATGCACCCCACCCCAGCGTCCCACGCCCTGGCGAGAACCTCCCCCCTATCCCCCCTAAAAGCATCCAGGTCTAAGTGACAATGGGTGTCCGTCAAGACGGTGTCCGTCAAGACGGTG
>DAOUWT010000291.1 GCA_030666985.1 Chloroflexota bacterium | reverse complement strand
TATTTCGAGTTTTTTACCAGAGGGATGTGACCGATTACCAGCTATCAGTTATCAGTTGTCAGTCATCAGTTATCAGTCGTCAGTTATCAGTCATCATTACTGAAAACTGGATACTGGATACTGAACACTGAATACTGATCACTGAATACTGCCTACTCCACCCAATCGAAAGTTCGCGTGACAGCCTTCTTCCATCCCCTGAACAACCTCTCCCGTTTCTCCTCGCCCATCCTTGGCTGCCACTTTTGGGACATGCTCCAATTGGCTCGTAAGGCGGATTGATCCTCCCAATACCCAACAGCCAGCCCAGCCGCATACGCCGCCCCCAGCGCGGTGGTCTCTGCCACCGTGGGCCGGATGACGGGCACATCCAAAATATCGGCTTGGAATTGCATCAAGAACTCGTTCTGAACCATCCCCCCATCCACCTTTAGAGATTTGAGAGCCACGCCCGAATCGCCCTCCATGGCTTCCAGGACTTCCCTGGTTTGGTAGGCCGTGGCTTCTAAGGTTGCCCGAGCGATATGCCCTTTGTTGATGTAGCGCGTCATTCCCACAATTACGCCCCTGGCATCAGAACGCCAGTAGGGAGCAAATAACCCAGAGAAAGCGGGCACAAAATAAATCCCTCCGTTATCGTCTACGCTTGCGGCCAGCACCTCCACTTCGGGAGCGCTTTCGATGAGACCCAGATTATCACGAAGCCACTGCACAAGAGCGCCCGTGATAGCAATTGAGCCTTCCAAAGCATAAACGGGCGGCTGGTCACCAATTTTATATCCCAGCGTTGTCAGCAATCCGTTCTCGCTGAGGATGGGTTCTGGGCCGGTGTTCATGAGCATGAAGCAGCCCGTTCCGTAGGTGTTTTTGGCTGACCCAGCCTCGAAACAAGTTTGGCCAAACAAAGCCGCCTGCTGGTCGCCCAAAATACCCGCAATTGCTAGCCCTGCAAAGTCACCCACGCCCTCGGCGTAAACCTCACTGGAAGAGCAAATTTCGGGGAGCATTTTTGGGGGGATTCCCATCACGTTGAGGATTTCCGTGTCCCAGCTTAGGGTTTTGAGATCCATGAGCATGGTGCGTGAGGCGTTCGTCACGTCGGTGGCGTGCCGCCCGCCATTCGGGCCGCCGGATAGATTCCAGAGCAGCCAGGTGTCCATGTTCCCAAATAAAAGCTGTCCCCGCTCGGCACGCTCTCTGGCTCCATCCACATTATCCAGCAGCCACTTGACCTTAGGCCCTGAAAAATAAGTCGCCAAAGGAAGCCCCACCTTAGACTGAAACCTCTCCTGCCCCCCCTCGGCGGCCAAGTCTGCGCAAATTTTATCGGTGCGGGTATCTTGCCAGACGAGGGCGTTATAAATGGGCTGCCCGGTGGCTTTATCCCACACTACGGTTGTTTCGCGTTGGTTGGTGATTCCCAGCGCGGCAATGCCTGCAAGAGAAAGTCCGCCCCCTGCCAAAGCTGCGCGGAACACCTCTTGGGCGTTTTCCCAAATCTCCAAGGCGTCATGTTCCACCCATCCCGGCCAGGGATAAATTTGAGCGTGCTCTTTTTGGCTGCTAGCAATAATTTGCCCCGAACGGTCGAAAATAATGCAGCGGGTGCTGGTTGTGCCTTGGTCAAGGGCGGCTATGTATTGGGGCATGGGGACTCCTAATGGTCTGATTGGTCTGAGTAGTCTAAGTAGTCTGATTGGTCGAAGGTGCGTTGCACTTGCAGTCCAAAGTGCATTGCACCTGGTGAAGTGAGTGGTTGACCTGCTCTCCTGATTTCCTGTTCTCCTGGTTTCCTGTTTCCTGATTCCCTGTTTTCAAATAAATGAAATTGTAAATGGTAAATGGTGAATTGTAAATGGCCTCACTCAGACGGTCACCATAGGCTACTGGAATGAGTGAGGCTATTTTGTGTTTGGCTGACCACAAGGTTATGGTGCAGCCGGGAGACAGGCCAGCCAGTTTCACCTCGACGCCTGACCGTGATCAGGTCGCACTACCGGCAAAGGGGTAAATCTGTGGAGGAGGAACACCCGAAAACCGTTGTTGTTCCAATTGTTGTTCGGATGATTGTTGTTGCGGGCAGAGAGACGCGCGTTTCTATTGTTGTTGTTCCACGAGCCGCCACGCAACGCCATTCCTTGAGCCTGTTCCCAGATAGCTATCTCCTTGAAAAGGAGTAGTCTATTTCGAGTTTTTAATCCACGCCCCAAGCAAACGCCCTACCTCAGTTATTAGGCGGGCGGCATGTTCATAGCGGCGTATGGATAGGATTTCTAAATCACGTGCAAGACGCATCCATAAGCGCAATTGTTCAAGTTGAATATCAGCTTGTCCTAACCACTTACGCCGCTGCTCTCCTCGGCTTTTTCCGGCGGCTACTAATGAGTCTTGAAAATCCATTGCCACACGCTGGATGCGTTCTGTGATGCCAAAGCGGTGCATGCGAGGAAACTTTCCTAATTGCGGAATGAGCCATTGTAATAAATCATAGGTACGTACAAAAAGGGGGGATGCTTTCATAAAGATATTTCTCCTAAAATTGCTCGGCGTAATCCCCAGGTATCACCATAACGCACATGGTTGATCCAACCTTGAATGCTGGCATCCAATTTGTCCAGTGATAATTCGTCTTGATGATAGGCTTGGAGATTGCGCTTTAATTTGCGGCGGAAATGGATGATTTTGCGCCGTTTTACGAGTCGATGTGTGGGGTACACTCGGAACCCCAAAAATGGAATACCGGTTTGAGTTGGAAAAACCTGGGCACGATTTTCATGGAGTGTAAGCCGTAGTTTAGCCATTTGCTGGATAATGGTCTGTTTCCAATCCCAAAGAGTCGATTTCTCATCTGCGAAAAGTAGAAAATCATCCACATAGCGCACATAAGCCGAACACTTAAGTTCGCGTTTGACAAAGTGATCAAACCTATTCAGGTAAACATTAGCCCAGAACTGGCTTGTCAGATTTCCAATTGGCAGCCCACGAGGGCGATTTATAGCGAATAGATCATCACCAGGAAAATAGACCATTTCATAACTTTCTGAAAGCACTCCAACACCACTTTTGATAATTTGGTCTATCAACCATAAGACTTCTTCATCGGCTATCAAACGACTAAGCTCGGTTCGCAGAATGGCATGGTCTATTGAGGGAAAGAATTTGCGTACATCACATTGGAGCACATAGGGGTGTTGGCGAGCAAATTGCTGGCAGCGATCCAGCGCACGGTGGTTTCCTTTGCAAACCCGATTAGCATAAGAGTCATGAATAAATCGTCTCTCCCATATCGGTTCGATCACTCGGCAAAGGGCATGATGTACCACTCGATCGCGAAAAGGCGCAGCAGAAATTAAACGCTTTTTAGGTTCATGGATATAGAAGCTATGATAAGGCCCAGGCAAATAAGTACGTGAACATAATTCGTCTTGTAAGGCCAAGAGTTCATCTTCTTGTACCAATTCAAAGTCTGCGGCAGGGCTTTTTCCACGTTTTCCGCGCCGGGCCTTACGATAGGCCAGATAGAGATTTTCAAAATCCCAAATTTGAGGGTAAATTTGTCGGTAAGTCTTCATAGCTACGAAAATTTTTTCTAGTTCTAACGGATTTTGTGGTTGTCATTTT
>DAOUWT010000114.1 GCA_030666985.1 Chloroflexota bacterium | reverse complement strand
CTGATAGAAATCGAAGAATCTAAGATGCCGCCCAAGACATTATTGGGGGATGTGTTTTCAATCTTGTTTTCCAATAATGTGGCAGTGAAGATGGGGGATGAGCAGAAATACTTTAGCATCTCCCCTGAAACTCGCTTGATAGTGGCTGGCGTTGTGCGGTCTAAAGGTGATGGGCAAGAGAAAATTAAGGACGTAATAATGCCCCGGTTGCGGGAGTTTAACGTCCCCGGTGACGCTATCCAGGTCGAGAATGTCGATTTTGTTTTCGGGGATGATATTGAGGAAGTGGTGAGTAAACTCAAGGGTGAAGTGGAAACTCTCCTTGGCTTGCGTGGTCAAATTTAGAACAAGCGAACACAATCCTCGAATCTCATAGTACAATAGAAATAA
Organism: Chloroflexota bacterium; assembly: GCA_030666985.1. Taxonomy (GTDB): domain Bacteria; phylum Chloroflexota; class Anaerolineae; order Anaerolineales; family UBA11858; genus B10-G9. The sequence goes on along the minus strand of DAOUWT010000114.1, from coordinate 7,234 downwards.
CCCATTACTCGTTGCGGTTACTTTACTGGAGTGTAAACAATGGAAACTTTTGAATTGGTTACAGAGATGAAACTTATAGAGCGACGGCTGACACTTTACGAAGAAAAGTACGGTGTGCTCAGTGAAGATTTCTATTCCGCGCTTATGTCAGGCAATTTAGAAGAATATGATGCTTATGATGAAACGCGCACCGATTTTAGCCGGTGGAAAGGTGTCTACGAAACTTGGCTGCGCCGCAAGAAAGCTTATACTCGCCAAATCCAAGAACGCAAATTGGCAGAATCGATGCGCCTCCAACCTGCCTACTGAGCATGGCTGATAATCCCCTAAAATCACTCGATGAATACAGCCGTTTTGTGGCTGAGTTATTTGACCGCTTTGGAGTAGAACGCTCCACGGTCACAGTTTGGGGTGTCAGTAAATATACGGGAATAGCTGAAGGGGAAATATTTTTAGCCGATGAGTACCGCCTCCGTATGCGAGAAGAAATTGATTTTGATGAGGGGATAATTACATCGTATGGATATGAGGTTTATCGAAGCGATGAGAGATTGTATTGGTATGATGATTTTCCGCATCCGAATGATTTCTCGTTAGCATCAACACATCCGCACCACAAGCATATACCCCCAGATATAAAACACAATCGAAAACCTGCCCCGAAGATCAGTTTCTCTCGTCCCAATTTACCAAACTTATTGCAAGAAATAGAAAAGTTGATCAGCCGCCGTTGACGATCACGCAGTTGTTCAAGAAATCATCAGTATCAGTTTTCATCATCTTCTGTACACCCGCTTATAGCCTCACTGGTGACAAAGGAAAACCCATGAAAATCCTAACTCAACTATCATCCCAAATAGGCGATAGAAGCGGCAACCATCAAGCAACGGCTCAATGCTTAGAAAACAAGTCCCTCATCCAAGAAATCGTTGCGGGACTGGAGAACAGCGATAATAAAATCGTCATCGACTGCGCAGAGGTACTCACAGAAATAGCCAAGGAAGAACCAACGTGGATAGCCCCCTATAGCCATCTATTGCCAGAGATACTGGGTAATAAAAACAACCGCGCCCGCTGGGAGGCCATGCACGCTCTCGCCCTGACCGCGGAATACGTACCCGAAGTCATTGAGCCAATCCTTGAGCAGCTCATGGAAATCATTGAGGGTGATAAGAGCGTAATTGTCAGAGACTACGCGATTGATGCGGTGGGCAATTACGCCAAAACGAGCGTGGAGGCGGCGCAAAAAGCCTATCCAATTTTGGAACGTGCCTCAAGAGTATGGGAAGGCAGGCACGGAAAACAGGCTCTCAATGGGCTGTACAACGCAGCTGAATTAATGCCAGAAAAGAAAGCCCAAATGCAAAAGATAGCGGGGGAGAATTTGGAGCACAAAAAGGGAACGGTTAGAAAGGCGGCTAAGAGATTGCTGCGGTTGGTTGAAAAGCAGGAAGACCCCATTGAGGCTTTGCAGGGAATGTTGGCTGATGGGCCATCTCTAACCGCGGACTTGTTAGCAGAGCGTGCCCAAGAAAAATCTCGTGAGTAGATGGGGCAGGAAATAACTGCCGAGATTCAGTGGCTAGAGCAACGGGAGCGGTAAATAGGATGCAGGGGAGCAGCGGGGCTATCACAGAAAACCTAGATACATTCTGCCGTTGAAAGGGGGAAGAAGACGGGTATAATGTAATCAAGGTAAAGATGCTGTTTAAGTTGATTGTGTAGATGTGCAATATACGAAGTTCTAACCCCTTCCAAAGGAGACTTAATTATGGCCATTCATCCCGCAGAATCTCAAAACAATGACAACCGGTGGGCAATGGCCCTTACAACCATTTCACTGGTCGGGTTTGGGCTGCTCTTGGTTGTGCTATTGACTGGCCTGTCGGTTAGCATCTCTCCGCGTTTGCTGTGGGGGCTTATAGCTCTGGCGATGAGTTTGCTACTGGTTGGCTTGGGAATTGGCGCCACAGGTAAATGGTATGGCGTTATCGTAGAAAAAAGCAGAAACCGCGCCAGCTTGTCTCGTCTTCAAATTACTCTGTGGACGATTATGATAGTTTCGGCCTTCCTGTCTATGGCCTTCACCCGCGCCTTGCGTTCGGTTCCAGCCCCTTCAGCAGAGGATGTCGCGGCCTGCAAAGCCGAGTATGTGGCCAGTACCTACAATATCAGCTTGGTAGATTTAGAAGAACAGTACAACACTGGAGATGGAGAATCATCCCATGCCGGGACAGGGGGAAACCCAGCCCCGGAGGTAACGCTGGAAGAAGCACTAAAAGAGGCCAAGGATGAATGTATCCCCCAGGTGTTGAATATTAACTTCCCGCAGGAATTATTATTGGTACTTGGTATTAGCACAGCCTCTTTTGCCGGTTCGAGCTTGATCAAGAACAACAAGCGGAACAAACCATCTTTGGAATTAAAGCGTCTTCGCAACACCGTCGAGACCGCCGAACAAGAATTGGATGCTAAAATCAAACAGTATAATGAGGCCCAAAACAGACAGCGTGCCTCGGATGTAGTCCTGGCACGTGAAAGGGAAAAGCTAGCGGAGACGCCGGAACCGCGTGATGGCGACGAGCCAAGCGAAGAAAGGGAAAAGGCCAAGGAAAGAGTGCGCAGCGCCGACATAGCCTGGGAAACTGCCAGAGAGATGGCCAATAATGCCAATGCCGAAAAAGAGGCCGCCAAACAAGCCTTGACAAAAGTACAAGAGGAATTAGCCGCCCGTAAAGACCAAGGCTTGCTAGCGGTTGCCGACGAACCCCGGCTCACTGACATTTTTTATGGAGACCAAGAGGGGAACGCACCCTATATTGATTTAGGTAAAGTACAAATGTTTTTCTTTACCATTGCCATATTGGTTGCTTATGGAGTGGCCCTGGGCGAGCTACTAAATAACACGGGGCTGGTCTTGGCTCCATTGGGCGTTGATTTTCCGGCATTTTCATCGAGCATGACAACACTACTCGGCATATCCCATGCTGGTTATCTCACGGTCAAGACCCCCGACCGGCCGCAGACCGCTGAACCGGCCTAATGGATTCAGGAAAAAATAATATACCCGCTCGGCTTGGATTGCCAAATCCAAGCCAACCCCGCTGGATTTGGCAATCCAGCGAGAGCGATATAGGTAAAGTATTTATTTCCAAGTCCCTAACCCGCCAATCTAACCGAGAAAGGAGATCGAATTATGAATGAACAAGAAGATATTATGAGACAAGAATGGCTCAAAGGTAAGATTGAAGTCATTGGTAAAAAGACAAAAACTGGCTTGATAAAAGCAGAGGATGGCACGCTTGTTGCATTCAATGAAAATGCGCCAATAGCCTTCGAACGGCTAAGTGAGATGGACACGGTTCTATTTACACTCACCAAGGACAAACCAGATGCAAGAGGTGTGATGCAAGCCCAACAACTTCTCCCTGTGATACACGACGAATAACATGTACCATGAACAAAAACGAAATTTTTGGATTCCTCCGAAGCCTTTACCTTTTCAGCGATCTTAAAGATGATGCACTGATGGATGCTGTCGAATTATTCGATGAAAAAACGTATCTCCAGGGTGAGGTTCTTTTTAGCGAAGGCGATTCGGGAGATTATTTCCACATTGTGGTCTCTGGGACAATTGACTTATCTCGCAAAGAAGGCTATATTGGCACAATTGGGAGGAAAGAATACCTGGGAGAAGGGGCCTTGCTCCACGGTACCAAACGCTCGGCCACTGCAACAGCCGCCACAGGGACATTATCGTTAATACTAGATAAGGAATCTTTCGATGATCTTCTCGAAAAGAACCCCCAGGTAGAAAACCTCCTCACCCTCTTCGCAAAGAGTTATGATATAGCTCGTCGCAAGGCCTTCCCCTGGCTGGGAAAAGACGAGGTAATTCGCCTTATCGATCAGAAGCACTGGGCCGTTCTTTTCGGAAAGTTATTAGCACCCGTTACTCTCGTTATCCTAGACGTGATTTTTGTAATTTTCCTAATCCGCAACGAATCTTCACTGGTTATAAGTATCGCCATTGCTTCAATTTTCTCGTTTATCTTGTTCCTGTGGATACTTTGGATTTGGGTAGATTGGGGAAATGACTACTACATAGTCACAGACAAGAGGGTCGTTTGGCTCGAAAAGGTGATTTGGTTCTATGATCAGCGCCGGGAGTCTCCCTTGCAAACAATTCTCTCGGTGAATTCTAGCTCAAACCAACTTCAACGCATAATAGGCTATGCAAACGTGATCGTCCGCACTTACACAGGTCAAATTACCATGCGCAACGCCGCTCACCCCCAAGAATTGGAGGGGATGATTAAAGCGTATTGGCACTTGGCTGAAGAACGCATGGAAGAAGAAAAGGCCGCTAAGATCACGCAAACGATCCGGTCCAGATTAGGCTTCGAAGAAGAACAACCTGAAAACGATATACCCGAAGAAGAGGTTATTGAAGGAGAAGGAGCACCTCCGGACTCCAAACCAGCCACTATTCTCTCTCCCAAGCTCGGGAATTTGTTTAAAACCCGCTATGAATTCGAGGGCGTAATCACCTATCGCAAACATATCTATATCTTGCTAAAACAGGTTTGGGTTCATATACTAATCTATACAATCCTATTCTTGGCCAATCTGTTCAGTGCCCTATTATTAGATTTTGAATTCACAAAGATATTGCTCAGTGCGACAGGAATCTACGTTCTCATTTCTTCATTTTTTTGGGGATATAAATTGCTCGATTGGGCAAATGACCGCTTTCAACTGACCGATACAGAAATTGTCGATCTTGACAAGAAGCCCCTGGGAAAAGAGACTAGAAGGTCTGCCCCTTTGGAAAGTATCTTAAGCCTGGATTATACGCGTGAAAACATACTCCAACGGACTCTCAACTTTGGCACAGTGGTGATTAATGTAGGAAATGCCCGCTTTGATTTCGAAATGGTCGTTAACCCCAGCATTGTTCAGCAAGAGATATTCGAACACTACTACGCCGCCCTACGCCGGAAAGAAGATGAGGAAGCCCAACGCCGCCGGGAGGATATGGTAGAATTCTTGGCGGTATACCACGAAGAAAACGAGCGCTATCAAGACGCTCAAGCTAGTGCGGCGGATGCACTGGAAAAGGATGAGAGCTGAGTCCATTGATGTTTTATGGCAAGAAAACGTGTCTGTGTGGCAGGGCGGTTGCATGTGCAAATGCGCTTCCAGCAAAATTCACTCCCCGTGGATTTTTTGGGGGGACGGGGGGGTGGGGCGTGAGAGCAAACCCCAGGCATAGCCCCACGCCCAAACGGGGAACAACCATGGGGGTTGGCACCTCCGCCGGTGCGTGGTTTTTCCATCCCCAGCCCTTTGCACAACCTAAAACACCCTGAAACGGGAGAAGCCCTCATCCCTCACGCTTCACGTTTCACTCATCATTGGAGCAAAAAATGGCAAAACGCAAAATCATCACCATCCCCCACCCCACGCTAAGAAAAAAAGCTGCCAAGGTAACAGCCTTCGATGAGGAATTACAGGGCCTGATCGATGACATGGTAGAAAGTATGCGCGAGGATAATGGAGCAGGGTTGGCTGCCCCGCAGGTCAATGTCTCTCAGCGAGTGATCGCTGTAGAATTTGGAAGTGAGGAAGACGAAAACATTCCCAGAACTCTCTATATTGTCGTCAACCCAAAAATATCTGCTCCCTCCCAAGAAAAAGTCAGCGGAGTTGAAGGCTGTCTTTCGGTTCCCGGATTGGTGGGCGAAGTAGAACGCCCTGTCTCAGTTGTAATCAAAGGCCAAACCCGCACGGGAGAGCCTTTCAAAATGAAAGCCAGGGGATGGTTAGCGCGTATTTTCCAACATGAGGTTGATCACCTAAATGGCATCCTTTTTACGGATCGCGCCACCCGCGTTTGGGAACCTGAAGATGAAATAGTTGACCTCGTTTAAGTGTCCCTGATATGTATCTAACGCACCTTTCCCTGACAAATTTTCGTATCTTTTCACGCTTAGGCGAAGACATACCACGGGGGACTTTAATCCTGGTGGGGGATAATGCCCAAGGAAAAACCACTTTGTTGGAAGCTATTTATTTGCTGGCCACCATGACCTCTATCCAAGCTGGCACATTGGGCGAGTTGATAAATTTTTCAGCCGCCAGGGATGCTCTAGCCATCAGCCGGATCAAGGCAACTTACACTCGCGGAAACCAGGAACATCACCTGGAAGTGCGGGTCATTCAAGACACTTCTTCTAATGGCAACAGTCACGTCAGAAAAGAAGTTCTACTGGATGGTCAAAAACGCAAACTCAACTCGGTGGTAGGGCATTTTAATGCGGTCTTGTTTTTGCCCCACATGCTGCAAATCATTACCGGATCGCCTCGTCCGCGGAGGCAGTACATGGATCTGGCTCTCGCTCAGGTAGTACCGCAGTATAGCTCAACACTCTCCGATTACAACAAAGCCATCCGGCAGCGTAACGCGCTCCTCAAGCAACTCAAAGAACGGGGGGGAGACCCCGGCCAGTTAGCCTATTGGGATGAGAAAATAACGCAGACAGGAGCAAATATCATTCACGCGCGAATTCAAGCCCTGCGCGAACTAGAAAATCAGGCCGCCACTATCCACCATGACCTGACGCGGGGAAAAGAAATCCTGCGTCTAAGGTATCAGCCAGCTTACGAACCTCTCCCTACCCCTTCAGGTCAATACAGCCTCCCCTTGAAAGACCCGGTAGATCGATCGGGGATAAGTTTGGAAGATATTCAATCTGGTTTCAGAGAAAAACTTTTGGAGCTCCGGGAGGAAGAAATCAACCGAGGTGTGACAACCATTGGCCCCCACCGGGACGAGATGCGTTTTTTGGGGAATGGGATTGACCTTGGAACTTATGGCTCGAGAGGTCAAATTAGAACCACGCTCCTGGCTCTCAAAATGGCAGAAGTAGAGTGGATGAAAGAAAAAACCGGCCACTGGCCGGTTCTGCTGCTGGATGAAATTTTGGCCGAGCTAGACGAAACCCGGCGCCGAGATTTACTTGACCGCCTCGCCCAAACGGAGCAAGCCATCTTCACGACAACTGACCTGGATTTGTTCACGCCAGAGTTTGCTCAAGCATCTGCCCAATGGCGTATTGAAGGGGGGAGGCTGAACGAGTGAGGAGTGAGGAGTAAGGGGTTACGTTTTACTCTTTACTCTTTACGTTTCACTCTTCACGTTTCACGTCTTCACGTTTCACGTCTTCACGTT
>DAOUWT010000030.1 GCA_030666985.1 Chloroflexota bacterium | reverse complement strand
CAAAGGGGCACAGTATTCGGGGAGATTGCCGCACTCCGCTGCGCTGCGTTCGCAATGACATGGTACAAAGTTTCTTTCCCGTTGAGCAGTGCCCCCAGCGTTGTGGAGACACTCGCAATGACAGTGAAAAACGGGAGAAAGATGAACGAATGTTTACCGTGGTTCAACTATGTGGTTTTTGAGCGGAGATCAAACTTCATGTTAAGCTAAAGTGAAATGCAAAGAGTGAAACGTGAAATATAAGATCACGCAACACGTTTCACGCTTCACGTTAAAATATTGGAGACAAGAAATGAATAAAAATTCACGCATCATAGTAGGTGTTATAGTAGCCCTGATCCTCCTGGCGGGAACATTCTCAGCCGGTGTGGTAGTGGGATATGTTTTTCCCTCTAAAACAGAAATATCTCAAGAAGTATTCCCCACTGAAGAATCTTCTTCTACAACTATTGAATCTTCTGAAGAGGTGGAACAAGTTGGAGAATCGGAACTACCCGAAGGTCATCCGCCGGTCACAACTGGCGAAATAGAAAACATGTCCGAGGACGAGCTTTTCGTTCCCTTCTGGGAAGCCTGGAACATTGTCCATAATCAATATGTAGACCAACCCGTAGATGATGTGGCCATGATGCGCGGAGCAATTTCGGGAATGTTGGATTCGCTAGGAGACCAGCACACCTCCTACATGGATCCCGATCAATTTATGCAAGCCAACATGCCCATGGAAGGGGAATACGAAGGCATTGGAGCCTGGGTAGACCCTAACACAGAATATCTCACCATTGTCAGCCCTATGCCAGATTCCCCAGCCGAAAAAGCTGGCCTAAAACCGGGGGATGAGATCATTGCCATAGACGGAGACGACATGACCGGCATTGACGGGAATCTAGTCATCCGGCGAATTTTAGGCCCGGCTGGGACAGACGTAGTCCTGACCATCAGGCGCGAAGGCGAAGCCGAACCTTTTGACGTCACCGTCACCCGCGCCAAGATCATCCTCCCCAGCTTGGAGTACCGCGTTCTGGAAGAACACGATAATATCGGCTACATCCAAATCTTCACTTTTGCACAAGATACGCGCAGCGAACTCCGCAAGGGGATCAAGGATGTCCTCTCCCAAGACGTTGACGGCATCATTATAGACCTCCGCTACAACGGCGGTGGATACCTGCAAAGCGCCATTGATGTGGCATCCGAGTTCATTCCTAAAGGTGTGATCCTCTACGAAGACTATGGTGACGAAGAAATGCAAACCTTCGAAGCTATAAAAGGCGGAAAAGCGACCGATATCCCCCTGGTATTCCTGGTCAACGAAGGCTCGGCCTCGGCCTCCGAGATTGTGGCGGGCGCTATTCAAGACCATGAGCGTGCCCCCCTGGTAGGTGTGACCACGTTTGGGAAAGGCTCCGTGCAAAACTGGATTGCGCTCAGCAATGAAGAGGGAGCCGTCCGAGTGACCATTGCCCGCTGGCTCACGCCCGATAAACGTCAAATCCACGAAGTAGGCCTAGAGCCGGACTATGTTGTGGAGTTCACGGAAGAAGATTATGAGAATGAGGTTGATCCCCAATTGGATAAGGCTATTGAGATTTTGTTGGAAGTGATGAGTGATGAGTGAAACGTAAAACGTGAAACGTGAGGAGTGGGACGCAGATTTTCATGATTTTCGCAGATTAAAAGTTCATCTAGCCCAGTCAACTATGTGAAGATCGTTATTACTTAACAACGGATTGATCCAGACGTTAGTAAAATCAAAATCCCCCGATAAAACGGGGGATTTTGATTTTTAGCGACTTAGTCTCACCCAAAACGCTCATCCGACTTTTTACCCCGCACCTGGCCTTTGCTTTTCTCCAACCACCCCACTCTTTCAACCCCTGGGCGGTCAAAATAGGGCACGTAGGGTTTGATGTCTAGTAGTGGGGTTTCATCAAGGATGTCTACGTTCTCAATGCGCAAGATATTTGCTTCCACTTTGAGCAGCTTGACTATAGAAAGCCCAATGGGATTGGGCCGCTTGGGGGCGCGGGTGGCGAATAGGCCGCGTTTTTCTGTATCCAAAAAGGGGGTGACGGTCAGGGCCACCTCATTAACGCGGTGAAAGTGGTAGAGCAAGATCAGGTGAGAAAAACCCTCTAAATCTTGCAAGGCGGGTTGAAATTCAGGCTTCACGTCTACCCAGCCTTGGACGCCCAGGGCGCCGCTGGGCTGGATGGGCATCCCGGAAAGATTCGTGAAGGGGCTGTGGATAAGGCCGATGGGATGGTATCGGATGAGCGTCATGGGGGACTCCTGTGGAGGGGCAGGGTAAGGCATTGTCCGCTATTAACTCCGCAATTTTCAGCGAACCCAGGAACGCGGTTCCTCTGAGGAACCGCGTTCCTGGGTTGAGGATGGGATAACGTTCGGGTTAGGCGTCACCCCTCCCCCGGGGTCTGGATGACTAAACGCACCCCAGCGCGGCGCACCTGCCTGAAGCTGGCACCTTGCCCCACGGCCCGCACCACGGCCGGGATATCCTCCACCACCAACCCCGCTAGCATATCCACCCCGTAAGCGTGCAGAACGGGAGTGAGGGGAGTTGTGGGTCCCAATATGATCACAAAGGCGTTTTTGTGGCAGAGGGACAGGATATCCCTCAGGGAATGGTTGATGAAGGTCATTCCGGTGAGGGCCACTACGCCGGCCTGGGGGATGATTTGGGGGGCCGCTTCGGGGGGAAGGTCGTCCCCACGGGGGTTTCGGTCGAGGACGTGGAAATCCTCCAACTCCTCCCGCAGCCGAGGCACAAAGGGGAAGTGTCCTATCAGGACGACTTTCTTGCCCTTCCCGTGCCGGAGGATGGCGTGTTCGGCGTTTTCTGTTGCCCATTGGGCGGGGTGCTTTGGCAGGAGGGCGTTGATGGCAGCACATCCCAGGCTGCGCTGAACGGGGACTTCAGAATTTATCCAATGCGCCATTTCTAACCCGCTAAGAGACTCAAGGTTACCGGCTAGAGGGATGAGAGGCTTGCCCGTGTGGGCGTGGCCGGCGTCTAGCGTGGAGACCAGCCCGCAGCTTGTTCCGTGCTGGGTTTCCACTACCACGACTGTCCAGCGCAGTCCTATGCGTGCTTCGAGAATTTTTCCATCTGGCAGGGATGCTAATATATCGTTGTATAGTTTCATGTGTGGTTATTCCTGGTGCGTGGTACGTGTCGCGTGTTGCGTGTTGCGTGTCGCGTGTTGAGAAGAGGAACGCAGGTTATTTTTCTAGGTATGCATTCACAACCGATTATAATACAAAATCTAGCTGCCTAACAGTTTCACCTAATGGGACGCGGACGAGCACTGATGAACGCGGACATGTCTGAAAATGTGTCGGGCAGCTAGTATAAAATCTCTCGCTTCTTGTACTATTCTAAAGAGGATATTGTTCCTTCGTTTTCATCCGTGTTTTCCGTGTACCATGAACTTAGAACGATTTTTGGCTCTTTGACCTTTTGTGTGGTTCGCCAGACCTGTCAGGTTTTATACGGTGATTTTTGGATAAATTCATGTCTGAATAGCACTTGTTTACCCTCTCAAAAGGGTCTTTGGAAACCTGACAGGTCTTGTGCCGTATCCTCTACCACACCATTCATCAAAGAACCCAATTTTTTAGCAAAATCAGGTTTGACCAAATTTGAAGCTCACGGTATAATGCACCGTCGATTAACTAAAGTAATGAATAAATGAAGGAGAATAATTAATGTCAACAAAACGAACATACCAACCCAAAAAACGACGTAGAGTACGAACACATGGTTTTAGAGCACGCATGAAAACCAAAGGTGGTCGCAAGGTTCTAAAACGACGCCGGCTGAAAGGCCGCCATCACTTGGCTCACAAAGCTAATAACCACGTCAAGAAGACAAATTGGAACAGCTAAATTTTGCGGTAAAGTAAATTGAAGAGTGAAACGGAGATTTCGTCTTAAAAGTTCAATGGATATCAAGCGGGTGCGGCGATTCGGAGAATCTTTTGCCCACCCGCTTGTTGTGTTGATTAGCCTACCGAATGACACAGGCCATTCACGCTTTGCAGTTACTGCAGGGCGTTCTGTAGGAAACGCAGTAGATCGCAACCGCGCCAAACGTCTTATTCGGGCCGCCCTGCAGAATCTTTTACCAAATATCAAAAGCGGCTGGGATTTCGTAATCATAGCCCGACGCCCATTAGCAGATTCAAATTGCCAAAAAACGCAAAACGCTTTAAAATCGCTTCTTCGCAAAGCTGGCCTTTACCATAAAGCCAATTTTGTGTCATCTCAAAAATAGAATCCAAGACTTCCGAAGTCTAAAGGATTTGAAGACTTCGGAAGTCTTGTCCCCAAAATATTGAAAAGATACCCTATTTTCGTAAAATTCCACATGTCAACTGATTTTTATATTGAAAGCAGAGTAGAACACGATCATATAATAGAACCGAGATTGCGAGACATCAGACTAAATATCGCAAACCTACCACGCATCCCTTTTCTAGCATTGATCCGCCTCTACCAGGAGACATTTTCACGCGCTTTGCCTGAGAATGTTTGTCGCTTTTACCCTACTTGTTCTCACTATGGGTACAGAGCTATTTATAAATACGGGATCATCAAGGGCGGCTTCTTAGCTGCCTGGCGCGTTTTACGCTGCAATCCTTTTAACCCTGGGGGGATTGATCCTGTCCCCTGAAGATGACTGTAACGCATCATCTCAAAAATACGGGGCGAGACTTCGGAAGTCTTAGCCCCAAGATATTGAAAAGATACAATACAACTATGAAAAAAATTCTATTACTAACCCTTACCTTATTAGTGATTACCTTATCGGTCAGCGCATGCGCTGGTTCTGGGAGTCGTTTATCGGCATCTGGCTGGGCGGGATTAATAGCCAGCCAAGATACAGCTTACCTGGCAGCTGGCCCACATATTTACGCTGTAAATTTGAATAATGGGAGTCTCAAATGGCAGTACCCCTCCGAACCCGAGAAAAACGTGAGTTTTTATGCCGCACCGGTTCTGACAGATGATGGCCAACTCATTGTGGGAAGTTATAATGGCTTTTTATACAGCCTAGACCCCGCCAACGGCAATTTGAACTGGACTTACGAAGAAGCCGAAGGCCGCTACGTTGGCAGCCCTCTAGTGACTCCTGAAGGCATTTTTGCCCCTTCATCGGATGGCAAAGTGTATGCCCTCAGTCTTGAAGGCGTTGAACTTTGGGAACCGTTCCAAACCGAAGAACCTATTTGGGCCCAACCCAGCGTCACAGAAGCTTGTGACTGCATCTATGTTGCCTCCATGGATCACCATATTTATGCCATTAACCCCAAAAACGGCGTCCAACTATGGAAGACAGAAGGCCTGGGCGGCCCAATTGTCAACGCTCCAAGCATTGCTGATGGTACTCTATATACCAGCACTTTCGCGAAGGAAATCATAGCCATTGATCTCGATACGCAAGAAGTGCTCTGGCGCTTCGGTACCCAGGGTTGGGCCTGGGCCAGCCCGGTAGTGGATGGCGAACAACTTTACGCGAGCGACATTTCAGGCAATTTCTACGCCCTAGACGCCAAAACCGGAGAACAACTCTGGCAAGTTCAGCCCGGCGGGGAAATTGTCTCGGCCCCCCTAGTCATTGACGAGAAGATTTATTTTGGCACCTCAGAAGGTTCCTTCATTATTGTCGACCGGGATGGCGTTATCCAACAGAACAACTCCCTGGAAGGAAAACTCTATACCAGCCCAGTTGCTGCAGAAGATTTAGTTCTGGTGGCTCCGTCCGAGCAGGAAGACTTATTAATCGGATATGACCCCAGTGGCGTTAGAAAGTGGAGCTTCTCCCTTTCGGAAGAATAATGACTGTAGCATTCAGAGGTGTCATTCTGAAAGCGTTTTTTGCCTGAAGAATCCCCCCGCTCGAGGTGGGAGACTCTTCGTTCGCATATCCTAGCGGGTGCTGCTAGGACACGCTCTCTCAGAGTGACATATCTCGCATTTTTACTAGAGAGGGTGAACAGTTACAAATAATTTATTGGAAATACTTGGATATTAACCTTTAACTTGACCAACGGATAAAACTATGTGGGACGCATTCATCAGCTTAATGATCAATATTTTGTTATATATTTACGATTTGGTGGGCAATAACTTTGGTTTGGCCATTATCATCTTCACGATTCTGGTACGACTTATAACTTACCCGCTCACTGCCAGCCAAATGAAAAGCAGCAAAGGTATGCAGGAGCTTCAAAAATCGAAAAAGTGGCAAGACATCCAAAAGAAATATAAGGATGATAAAGAAACGCTCTCCAAGAAACAAATGGAGATTTATAAGGAAATGGGCATCAACCCCCTTGGGTCATGCTTGCCAACCCTGATCCAATTTCCCATCATCATTGGCCTTTACCAAGCCGTCATCCGCACTTTAGCTGTCACTCCTTTGCAGCTTATAAAACTCTCCAAGCACATATCTGACGGCGCCAATCTCATCCCCATCAACAATCATTTCCTATGGATGGATCTGAGTGAACCCGAACGTTTGATGATCTTCGGCTTCGGAGTTCCTGTCCTGGCCATTATTGTCACCGTGAGCTCCTATTTCCAAACCAAGATGATCTCCACCACAAACCCAAGCAGTGGAGGCGATGACCAAGCAGCCCAAATGGGCAAAGCCATGCAATATTACATGCCCCTGCTAATGGGTTATTTTGCCTACCAATATGCCTCAGGTTTAGCCGTTTACTTTGTAGCCAGCAACCTGACTTCGATTATCCAATACGCGCTCCAGGGCCGTATCGACTTCAAGAAATTATTGCCTTCTAAGTCTGATGCAAAGTGAAACGTGAACACGTGAGTAGTGAAACGTGATAAGTGACTTCACGCAACACGCATCACGCAACACGCCCCCAAGTCCCATACCAACGCTAACTCAATCCTATAGATATCGTCATACATAAAGAGGTTTCTATGAATAACAAACGCGCAACTCTAGAAGTGATTGCCCCCACAGTAGAAGAAGCTATTCAGAAAGGCTTAGACGACTTGGGTTTACCACGAGAACAGGTAGAAGCAGAAGTATTAGATGAAGGCAGCTCAGGACTATTAGGCATAGGCGCTCGCCAAGCCCGGGTTCGTATCTCTATCAAATCCGAAGAGGCTGGAGAACAAACCGCAAAAGTGGAAAAAGAAGCTCCTCCTGAGTCTGAAGTTAAGGATGAAGCCGAAGTTGAAGAGGGCGATGTCCTCAACCTGGCTAAAGAAATCGTCACCGACCTACTGGAAAAAATGAAAATCACTGCTCAAGTAACGGCTCAATTTGACGAAGAGAGAGAAAACTTCCGTTACCACCCCATAAAGGTGGACATCGCCGGAGACGATCTAAGCATTCTAATTGGGCGGCGTGCAAAAACCCTGAACGACTTGCAATACATCGCACGTTTGATAATGGGCAAAGAGCTAAAACGCGGCATTCCCCTTTCCCTTGATGTAGAAGGCTACCGCGAACGCCGCGAACAACAAGTCCGGCAATTAGCGCGTCGCGTGGCGGAACAAGTCGCAAATTCCCAACGCCGCCAAGCCTTAGAACCCATGCCCCCCAACGAGCGTCGCTTCGCCCACATAGAACTTGAGAAAAACCCCCATGTCTACACCGAAAGCACTGGCGAAAACCCTTACCGCAAGGTAGTCATTTACCCCGAAGAATAAACACACGCTCTTCTCGATTTACATAAGCACGAATGTTCTTTTGAGCGTTCGTGCTTTTTTGATGGGGAGGGGGGTATGAGGGATGTGAAGAGTATGAAGTTTGTGGGTTTGTCTGTTTCCAGCGCCCCCCGGCCCCCAACTCTGGGGGAGTTTGTTCCCCGCACCCCAGCGCCACCGTCCCCCCGCGCTCCAGCACCCCCGCACCCCCGCACCATCGCCTGCGAATGAATTGCAGGCTACTACGCCAAGTCGAAACAATCCGACTAATCCCTAGTCCCTGATTCCTAGTCCCTAATCACCCAACATCAGGTATAATGCAACCACTACACACAGCATTCAAACCATTCAAGAGGATCAAAAATACATGGGCAAAATTTACACACTTGCAAATCAAAAAGGCGGGGTAGGAAAAACCACCACCACCATCAACCTGGGAGCTTACCTGGCCTACTACGGCAAAAAGGTATTATTGGTCGATATTGACCCCCAAGCCAATGCCACCTCATCCCTCGGCGTCGATAAGTTTAGTATCAACGGCGGAACTTATGAGGCCCTGCAGGGAGATGATGGAATTGCCGAACACATCCTCCGCAACCCACGCCTCAAGCTCTCCATTTTGCCGGCTTCACCGGATCTGGCCGGAGCGGAGGTTGAGCTAGTGAACGAACTAGGACGCGAAAACCGCCTCAAACAGGCCCTAACAACCCTCAAAGACAAGTATGACTACATTTTGGTGGATTGTCCCCCCTCGCTAGGGTTGCTCACCCTCAACGGGTTGGTAGCCGCCAAGGACGGGATACTGATCCCCGTGCAATGTGAATACCTCCCCTTGGAGGGATTGGGACAACTCGTCTCGACCATCAACCGTGTCCGCAAGGCCGTAGCCCCTAACCTCAGCGTGCGCGGCGTGGTGCTGACCATGTTCGACAGCCGCACCAACCTGGCCAACGACGTGGTAGACGAGGTGAAAAAACACTTCCCCGGCCAAGTCTTCAAGAGCATCATCCCTCGCAGCGTCCGTCTCGCAGAAGCTCCCTCTTACGGCATCCCCATCTCCATATATGCCCCAGACTCCAGCGGAGCCAAGGCCTATAAAAAATTGGCCCAAGAACTTATGAAAGGCGACGGAATGAAAGTGCCGGAATTGTGAAACGTAAAACGTGAGGAGTGAGATGTGAAGAATTACGACGAGTGGGTAAAAGGAGTTCCGCAAGAAATTAGTGGCGACTCGCTGTGGAAAGTGGAGGCCTATCGCCTGGGTTTGTTTGTAGGTGATGTTGGTTGGCACGATGTCACAAAATTGGTACGAGATAAACGCACACAAAAACTATCCGACCAACTATATCGGTCGCTAGGCTCTATCAGCGCCAACCTTGCCGAAGGCTACTCACGCGGTACGGGTAAAGACCGGGCCAGGTTTTATGAATATTCTCTTGGTTCAGCACGTGAAAGCCGGGACTGGTATTATAAAGCCCGCTATATTCTAGGAGAGAAAATTGCAAAACACCGCTTAGCCCTGCTCACACAAATCATTCGCCTCTTACTCACCATGATTCCCCAGCAGCGTGGGCGCACCCTGCGCAAAAAAAACGCATCATATACAACTGAAACAGATGCCAAAACCCTAACCCCAAACAAACCTGTAGACCGTCAATTACTAAACTCACTCCTCCAAAACATCCCCCTCCCCTAATCACGCCCTACGCATTCACGCCCCACGTCTTCACGTTTCACGCCTTCACGCCTTCACGCCTTCACGCATCACGCCTTCACGCATCACGCCTTCACGCATCACGTTTCACGTTTCACGGAGTATCCCCCATGCCTAAAAAACGCCCCGGCCTCGGAAAAGGCCTCGCAGCCCTAATCCCCACAACCCTGACCCCGTCGGAAGAAAAAAGTGGTCTCTTCGAGGTTGCCATTGATGCCATTGACGCAAACCCTCACCAGCCTCGCACCCGCTTCGAGACAGACGAACTCAAAGAATTGGCTGATTCCATCCGCGAGCACGGCATCATCCAGCCCCTGGTGCTCACCAAAGATGAGGCGGGGAACTACACCCTCATCGCCGGGGAACGCCGCCTCAAAGCCGCCAAAATGGCAGGGCTAGAAAAAGTGCCCATCATTCTGCGGGAGGCTAGCGACCAAAACCGCCTGGAAGTGGCCCTGGTCGAAAACGTGCAGCGCACCGACCTCAATCCCCTGGAAACGGCCTCTGCTTACGAACAACTCTCCCAAGAATTTGGACTCTCACACGAGGAAATCGGCCACAGGGTAGGCAAAAACCGCACCACCATCACCAACACGCTGCGCCTGCTCGAGCTAGCCCCCGTTGCCCAGCAAGCCCTGCGCAGCGCGTCCATCAGCACCGGCCACGCCCGCGCCCTGCTCGCACTCACCACCCCCCAGGCTCAATCCGCCGCGCTCCAAACCATCCTCACCAAGGGCCTCAACGTCCGCCAAACTGAGAGCCTGGTGAAAAAGCTCAAGGGGGAAAAGGCCTCATCCAAGCCCAAAGAGAAAGTCCTCCCCCCCGAACTCAAAAATTTAGAAGAACGCCTGCAATCCTCTCTGGGCACTAAAGTCCGTTTCAATAGCAGCAGCCAAGGCAAGGGGACGATTACCATCCACTATTATTCTGACGAAGAACTCAACGCTCTGTTGGATAGATTCCTGGAAGAATAGTAACTGTTCAGGGGGCGTACAAAGAGCGACTTAATTGATCAAGGCGGAAACATATTCCGCTGGATTATGCGCCAAACCCCGCTGGCATGAAAAACCGCCTCGGAAAACTAGCCTCCGGCTGCTACGCCGATTTGCTGATTCTGGAGGATGATCCCTTTGCATGTTCACCGCAGGAACTACATTCCATTCTTCCCAGCGCAACGATGATGAGGGGAGAGATGGTCGGGTAGGCGAAGTTTTTGTTTTGGAGACGGAAAGCTACGAGAATTCGCATACTTAAGGGGAAAATGGAAAGTTGTTTGTTTAATATGACCTTTTCGGGTTATATTGTTGACAAACTCGCAAAAAAAGTTTACACTGAAGAGGGACGGTATTAGGAAGCGTCTTTTTTTGCCGCGCCGCATTAATCCTTAATTCGTTACGCGGCTAAGAAATTTCAAACAACGAGGTAATATCTAGCTACCCGACACTTTTGTTGAAAGACCTTTTTGGGACACGGATTGACGCTGATTTTCACGGATTCTTTTTAATTTTTTATTGAAAATCCGTGTTCATCCGTGTACAAATTAAAACTATCGGGTAGCTAGAGGTAACATCAGTATTTTTAGGAGGTAATGATGAATTATCGTAAATTCGCTCTTTTTCTTTGTTGTCTTGTTGTAGGTTTTACCGGATGTTCAGATTCTCTTGTGACAGACCCTGATAAAGAATCTCCAACCGTAATAAGGTCTGATGATGATTTAGATACACAGAGTACAGACGCAACAGCCCCAACCATTGAAGTGACAATCTATGATCCGTCCAAAGCTTATAACGGTTCGACATTACTTGGTGATGCGTATAATAACCGGCTGATCGAAGTGGGTATGGAAGGTAATATCATTTGGGAGTATAGTGTACCTGGTGAATATATCAAGGAACCAATAATAGGATTAGAAGGCGAAATGCTTCCTAATGGGCATATACTAATATCCATATCAAATAGCGGCTTATATGAAGTAGATCGCTCAGGAATGGAATACTGGTCGTATTCAGACCCCAAGATAAGCCATGATGCAGACAGGTTAGAAGATGGCAGCACGATTTATGTTTTCGGTAACAAGGATACAGTTGATGATACGCTTGTAAAAGTAGTATCCCCACAAGGGGAAATAATATGGTCATGGAAGGCATCAGACAATTATCTGACCCGATTCCCTTATGAAACGTATGCCATTCAAGGATATGCACATGTCAATGGCGTTCAGCGATTATCCAATGGGAACACAATGGTGAGTCTCCGCAATTTCTCTTTGACCACTATCTTGGACGCGAATGGTGATATTGTCAGAGAATATGATTGGAGTGTGTATGGCACAAGACCAGACCCGCACGACCCGGTGATGTATGAAGATACCGGTTCTTTAGTTGTCTGTCTTCAAAACGATGCCCCCTATATTGCTGTCGAAATAGATGCAAAAACTGAAGAAATCATCTGGAGTTACAGTAATGACAATATACGCACAGCCAGAGACTGCAACAAACTTCCCAATGGGAACTTCCTGATCGTCGCCGTGGATCAAGGTGGTACGGAAAACGAAGTCAGCATGGATGATGACACGGCCGTAATATTTGAAATAACTGAGAGCGGAGAGATTGTTTGGAAATTGGAGTATAAAAACAATCCAGTAGGCAAATTACCCGGTTGGTTTTTTAAGGCCGAACGGATAAGATCAGAATAATTACACCGTAAAATAAATAGCTAGTAACTACTCACCCATTGTCATTTCGACGAGGAACGAGGAGAAATCTTTGCTCTCGAATGCAAGATTTCTCCCTGCGGTCGAAATGACACCTGAGCAGTTACAATAGCTATAACATTTATCAACCCAAAGTAGAAATGTCCTATACGAGAGAGTGAAATAGATGCTAAAATGATTAGATTTTGGGGGTGACAGTCACCTATATATTTTTCGGCTCTTTCTGAATGGTCACATCAGGTGATATGCTATAATTAGGCTATGAACTCAGCAGATGCAAGAGCTTATGTCGAACGTTGGCAGGAAGTCGAAAAGATTGAACTCCTGGAAGCGCAGGCCGCCACAATTCAAGACCGCTGGCGGCAGTTGAACGCGATATGTAGAATAGCGGCTCGTCTAGGCTTGTTGGAAAAACTGGAAGATAATCAGGAAGAAGTTGTATGGCAGCGTTGGGCTGCTTTGAAACAGGCCGGAATCTATGAGCCAGGAAAACACAATTCTTAGACCTTTGCTGACACCATTATCGGCCAGTTAACGGAAGATAAACATGGAAGAAATACGACTTAGAAATTTTCAGGAGAATGCTCGCAGCATTATTGATGCCGTAATTCATTCTCATCAACCAATACTAATAAGCGATAAGGGAAAATTTCTGGTGAAAATCGTCCCATTTGCGTATTCTGAACCAGAGTCATGGCTGGGGTGTATGCGCGATACTGGTAAGATTACCGGAGATATTATTTCTCCCGCAGCCTGTGATTGAAATCACTAATAGGCAAAGTCCGTTGAAACGGACTCAAAGCGAACGGACTTCGTTTTATCCGCGTTCATCCGCATCCGATTGAACGTAGTGTTTAAAAGAAAGACCCCAGAGCAAGATTACTCTGGGGTCTTTGGGTTGTTTTAGGTAGGTGTACGATTAAGCGTTCTGGGGAGATTTTTCGCCAGCGGGCAGGGGAGCCAGGGCCGCGCGAGTTAGGAATACCAAGCCAATTAACGTTAATCCGCCGCCGCTGACCATCATGGCATTATGGAAAGCGTCTGCCAGGTTGACGCCGTCAAAAATGTGCGTTGGGCCAGCCCACATGTGAACGCTGAGGAAGAGCATCCCCGCCACAATAGCGGCCATCCCGCCCGCAGCGCCCGAAACGTTATCGGATGACTCGCGCTCGAAGCCCACCATCTCCCGCAGCTTGGGAATGCCGAAGAGCAGGAAGATGATTAAGGTGATAACTGTGGCATAAACGATGAAATCCAGCGGCATTGAAGAGCCAGTAGCCCGCAGCGCACGCGAAGTAGCCATGTGGATTCCGCCTGTGACTACGCCGAGAAGCAGAGCAATCAGCGCATCGCGATAGGATGTGGATTTTCCTCTAACCAGAGCGATGGTAGCTCGAATGCCCATAATTCCGATGGCAATGGCAGCCAAGACATAGAAGATATACAGCCATTGATGTTGGGCAATAGCTTCCATGCCATCATATTGGGCCGCGTCTAGGGCAACACAGGTTGTGCCAACGCCGCTAAGCAATGTTAGTGCGGCGGTCAGACCCATTAAGATAATACCAACAAAACGATAAAACTTTCCCATTTTTATATCTCCTAAAAATTGGTGATTCTAAAACTCAACCGAATGCAAACCCGGCTACAAACGCCGCGGTCATCAGCAATAATAAGCCAGGCAGAACCGCGAGAATAGTCTTCTGCGGCAAGATGGGTTTTCCCGCTTTGAGGAACAAGAGCAGCAATCCGCCGACGCCTATCAGAGCGCCACCCACGCCCACCAGCGCGAATCCCCCAGGTTTGGTACCATTGACGCTGAGGATGATGGGGAGCAAGAAGATCAGCATCCCTGCCACACCATGAACCACCGCTAGAACAATGGCCGCGGCCGTGCCAGAGGCAGCGTAGCGTGTGACCACGATGGCTAAAAATCCCACGACGACAAAGATCAAATACGGGGTGATGTATCCCGTCAGGTGTTCGGCGACCAACCCCAGGGAGAGGCTCAACGGAATCACGGTCGAGACGATGACCACCAACGGGCTGTCGAGTATCTCAAATCCCAGAATGATCAGCAACAACCCAGCCACAAGCAAAACGCCAAAAGCGATAGTATAGCTAGCGATGGGCAAAGTCCCCAAACCATCACAGCCTACGGCAACTTGGTATGCGGCTAGCAATCCGGTAATCAATAATAAAATGCGGTCAAGGACAGAGATTTTTTTCATCAGGTTGTCTCCATTAATCCCAGACTTCCGAAGTCGCGGATATAATACATCCGTTGGAGATTTCGGAAGTCTGGGATCCTTCACACAAATAACAACAACATAGAACTGAGCATGTATAACGAAGCGTATTTGAAAAGCCCAAAATTCACCCGCTCTGAGGGGCTTACGGTGCTAGTAATAGCGAGGAGCAACAATCCCGTAGAGAGTACGGCCATCAGGCGCAGGTAGCCCCAGGTTAGGCCCACCCCGTAGGCCGCGACGCCCATGAAGACGGCGGCTATCACGCTAGAAACAGCAATGATCACGCGCGTGGTTTGAAATCCGTAAGTGGATGGAAAGGTGGGCACACCTGCGGCCTGGTAATCTTTATGGTAGCGCATGCTAAAGGTGAGGATGTGGGTGGGTATCCAGAAGAGGATCGCCAGGGCCAGGGCTATCCCTACCCAGTCAAGTTGCCCCACCCCCAGGGCACGTCCCGCCAGGATTGGCATCCCCCCGGAAATCCCGCCCCACACGATAGACCAAGCCGTGCGGCGTTTGAGCCATACAGTATAGATAACAACGTCGAAGAACAGCCCGGCGAAGACCACTGCACCATAAAGCAAATCCATAGTCAACGCCCATCCCACGCCAAGGGCAGAAATCACTAGCCCAAAGATCAGCGCTTCGCGGGAAGTAATTTTCCCGGACGGTAAAGGACGTTTGCACGTGCGAGGCATTTTGGCGTCAATATCGCGGTCGTACCACATATTGAGCACCGTGCTGCCGCTGATGGCTAAAAACAGACTGCCTGCTAACCCCAGCATCACCGGTCTCGTGGTGTAAGGGCAACGGGCGCTCATGTATCCGGCTAACCCGGTGATGAGCAGCAGGGCCGTTTGTAGGCTCTTTATTAGCGGCCAATATTGTTCGAATTTAGTTTTTAGTATCTTCACAAGCACTCCGTATGGGAATCAGGGATCAGTACATCAGTATACCAGTATATCAGGGGATCAGGGGAATCAGGGGATCAGGGGATCAGGGGATCAGGGGGGTCAGGGGGATCAGGGGGATGAGGGAGATCAGGGGATCAGGCGATCAGCGGATCAGGGGATCATGCGATCAGGGGATCGTCGAACAGTATATCAGTGAGCAGTAGTCCAGCTTCCTCATTTTTGACACCCTTTCTATAGTTCCCTGCTCCCTCTTTTCCCGATATCCTAT